>JARYMD010000027.1 GCA_029907285.1 Verrucomicrobiota bacterium
GATTTCCTGCGCGATTGCCTGAAGGTAATGACAATACGCAATCCAACCCGGCGCCTCATCCGGCGTCTTCTCTCGGAATCGAATGTCGAGGCTGCCGGCGATCTCGTAATGCGGGGACTCCATTCTGCGATTGTTGACGAGGCCGACAGCGTCCTGATCGATGAAGCTGTCACGCCTCTGATTATTGCGACGCTGCGTCCCAATGACACATTGCGTGAGGCGGTCCTGAAAGCTCACGAAGTCAGTCTGCCCTTCGAGCCGACTGTCGATTACACCGTTAATCTGCGATTCAAAGAGGTGGAACTGACCCCGGCCGGGCGGGCAAAACTCGAGCAATTGTGCGCCCAATTGCCCGGACTGTGGCGCGGCCCGCTCAGGCGAACTGAGTTGATCAAACAAGCCCTCACAGCGCGCGAGTTTTATCATCAGGGCAAACAATATGTCGTCCTTGACGGCAAAGTGGTGATCGTGGACGAGTTCACTGGCCGACAAATGCCGCAGCGGACGTGGCGCGAGGGCATGCATCAGGCGATTGAAGCCAAGGAAGGCCTGCCCCTCACAGACCCGAACGAGACCATTGCACGGATCAGTTTCCAGAGATACTTCCGGCTGTACCGCCGATTGGCCGGAATGACAGGCACGGCAAGCGAAGCCGCGGGTGAGTTTTGGCAGATATACGGTCTGCCCGTTGTGCAGATTCCCACCAACAAACCGTGCGTTCGCGTCCGTTATCCCGACCGCGTGTTCGGCTATGAAGAGCAAAAATGGACGGCAGTTGTTGAAGAGATCGAACGATTGCATTCGATCGGCAGGCCGGTGTTGGTCGGGACCCGCAGCGTCATCGCAAGCGAATTGCTGGCACAGCGCCTCGAAGCCCGTGGACTCCCGTTCAAGGTGCTCAACGCCGTCCGTCACCAGGAGGAAGCTGTCGTGGTCACACTCGCCGGCGAAAAGGGACACATCACGATCGCTACCAACATGGCCGGACGCGGCACCGACATCAAACTCGGTGCCGGCGTCGCAGCAACGGGCGGGCTCCACGTCATTGCCACCGAACGACATGAGAGCGGCCGGGTCGATCGGCAACTGTTCGGAAGATGCGCGCGCCAGGGCGATCCTGGAAGCGCCCGGGCTTTCGTGAGTGTCGAGGATGAACTGATTCGGCGTTATCTCCCGGGGCCGATGCAACGGCAACTGGCGGCGGCCGTGCGCGTCGGCCTGCCGGGTGCGGACAAACTCGCGCACGTGGCATTTGCCCATGCTCAAAAAACCGCCCAGCGGATAGCTTTCAAAATGCGCAAGAACGTCCTTCGCACCGACGATTGGCTGGACGAATCACTCTCTTTCGCAACATCCGAGACCGGGGGATGACCAGCCCGCATATTTCCCAGCCCGGCGTAGCCGGAACCAAAGTCGCCCGACGGGCAACACCCCGGCTCTTGCACCCCCCGGACCTTCAACCACGCCGGGCTGGGAAATATGCCCTGCGACGGAGTCGCACCGGAGTGAAGGCACCGGTAAATCCGACTGGGTGGCCGGTGAGATTCCCGGGCTGGCAGTGCGCGGCGTACGTTGCCGATTGACTCGGACTGCCGGTGAGTTTATCAGAAGTGCATGTCCACAATCATTTCGCGCTTGAGATCGGAACTGTTCACTGTCTTTTCCGCGTCCATTGGGCTCGCCATGGCAACACCCGATGCCCTGCCGGGCGAGAACAGCGAATGGAGAATAGGCAAACCCATTGTCACCTACTGGGCAGGACCGGCGATGACAGATGCGACGGCGCGGCAGATGGTTGAGGGCGGATTCAACCTCGTATGGTGCACGGAAAAAGAACTCGACGTGGCTCAGCGCCATGGCCTGCGTGCGTTGTTGCATGACAGTCTGATTTCGCCGGTTTCACTGGACGCCCCCGAGCAGCGCGAGAAACTAGAAGCGCTGATCAAGCGGGTCCGAAGTCACCCGGCAATGTATGCGTATTTCATCACTGATGAACCGAGCGCAGCCGCTTTCCCGGGCCTCGGGAAACTCGTCGCTTTCCTGCGCGATCGCGATCCGTCGCACATGGCTTACATCAACCTGTTCCCAACCTACGCCAACAATGAGCAGCTCGGGACAAAGGGCGATGTCGTCACAGCATACGCAGAGCATTTGAACCGCTTTGTCGCTGAAGTGAAACCAGCGCTGCTGAGCTACGACCACTACCAATTCAGGGCTCAGGGCGACGGCGACCAGTATTTCCTCAATCTGGCGATGATCAGGCGTGTTGCGCAACAGGCCAACGTGCCGTTTCTGAACATTGTCCAGGCTTGCACATGGACACCCAGCATGCGCGTTCCAAACCCGGACGAAGTTCGTTACCTGGTGTACACCACTGCGGCCTATGGGGCGCAAGGCATAAGTTATTACGTTTATTGTCACCCGGGCCACACGGGTGGAATCGCTCTGCCGGATGGCACACCGACACCGCTGTACCATGCCTTGAAAACGTTGAATCGCCAATTCGCTTCAATCGCCGGTCAATTGCAGAATCTCGATTCCATCGGTGTGTATCATACCACTTTCAAGGAACAGGGATGCGAACCTGTGCCTGAGAATTCGGCGTTCAAAGTCGAGTCAAAAGCCGGCGATCCGAACGGTGATCGCGGTTTCTTGCTTGGCTTGTTTGGCCGCGCGAACAAACCCAGTCATGTTGTGGTGGTCAATCTCGATTATCGCTCAAAAAGGACAGCGACCTTGGTTGGGCCGGCCGACATGGAGAAATTCAATGCTGACGCGGAGCGATGGGAACCGGGAAACGGCCGCCGCGCTGAACTGGCTCTGGAGCCCGGCGGGGGCGCGCTGCTCCGCGTGAAGCTTTAGCCTGCATATTTCGCAGCCCGGCGCGCCGGGGACGGCGCGCCCTGCCTGTATGCAAGGTTTCATGCACGGTAGGGCTCGCTGTCCCAGCGAGCCGGAATCACCGCATGTGCAACAAAGTGCCTGGCACTTTATTTCAAGGTTTCTTGGGCGGTGGACCTGGCGGGGTCGCAGGCAGCGAAAGCCTCCTGCGGTCCAATTGGTCCAATTTGGAAATCACTTCGCGCGCAGCAGGTTCAATGTTCGAAGATGTTCGGCTTGCGCCGGAAGTGCCCTTTGCTGGCCGGCCGGGACGATAGAGGTACTCTCGCAGAGTTTTCGCGTATTGATTGATCAGCGGGACGAACTCAGGCGCGGCATTCTGCTGCAGGACTTCGAGCTGAGCAAGCCGGGTGCGCAACAATTCCCTGTGTACAGCATACGGAGTCTGGCGAATTATCTCTTGCAACGGGACAGGCGCCCGGACTGGAGTTTGGTCCTGTGGAACTCTGCGCTCGGCCAGCACCTGCAAAGCATCGTCGAGCTTTCGACGCGTCAGTTGCGGCGACCACGAGTGCGGTTCAGTCCCGGCAAGGAATTGAAGCGAAACCAATGCCCACCACTGTTCCACCGCGAGCAACCGCGGAAAATGCGCCCTGTATGCCTCAAGAAAAGCTGTTTGCCAGTTCAATCGTTGCGGCAACAGGCTGATCATGTCCGTCATGGTGCGCTTGCCGTTCGGGAGTTGCAGCAAAGCGGACACGAACAATTGCGCGCTTGCTCTGTAGGTCTTGAGATTGTCGCCCTGCAGCCTCGGCGGGGGCAGACTGAGATCGTTGAAGCTCAATGGCGGATGTTCTCTGAGCCAGTTTCGCAGCGCTTCCGCCGCTCCAAAGCCTATCTGATCCTTGGTCATGGGCGGCATCCGCGCAAGCTGCGAGCCGACCTTCCCCAGCAACGGCGCCTGTTGCGGAACAAGTTCCGGGCCGACGACACTTTGTATGCGCTCTGCCATTCCTTCAAGCAGCCAGATTGGCAGCTCGGGCGAGAAAGGACCGGAATTGCGGTTCGCAAGCTCCATCAAAAGCGCCTGCAACAACAGGCGAACGAGTGCGTCGCGCTCAATTTCTTCAGGCAAATCAAGCGTGTAAGCCCAACCGTCAGAAAACTTGGTCGCCACCACAACAAGCGGGGTTCCCGATTGGGAGATGTCACTGCGGATGTTGAGCCGGATTCGGCCCTGCCATCGGTCTCTCAGGCCGAGCTCACGTAAAAGCGCCAGTTTCACGCGTTCGCCAGCCACTGCGAGCGGGTCTGGCTGGAGAGCAATCACCTGGCTTTCCGGCTGCCGAATCAATTGTGCAAGGCTCGGAGTGGTGGGGTAAGGGCTGCGGACAGTGAATTGTCCGGAACTGCTTTGCGCAACCACAGCCGCTTTCCCTGTGGCTGTTTCCGCGAGTGCCAGGAACACAGCGAACAACCCCGATGCCCAGAGCAGCCTGCGAACGCACGCGCTTGGTCTGCTACGGCGCTTTGTTGTTCCACTTGAAAGCGGCATTCTGCAATTCCATTTGCAGCAATCCGGCTGCCACACATGGCGCGTCACCCGCGCACGAATCAGTCGGAACTCGATTTGACTTTTGTTTTCTTTGGTTCGGACTTGGTTGTTTCGGGCTTGGCCTGACCAGTGCCGTCCTTTTTGCCCGACGCGGCTTCTGCTTCTTTCTTTGCTGCTTGGCGATAGCTTTTGCTGCGGTAATCAGTGATATAAAACCCGCTTCCCTTGAACAGGAAACCGGCTCCGCCGCTTACAATCCGTTTAACCCTGCCACGACCCCATTTCTTTTGCGCGCACTGGTCGCGCGGGCACATGCGCAACGGACGATCATTTATCGACTGAAACACTTCAAACTGATGATTGCACTTGGTGCAAACGTACTGGTATGTCGGCATAAAGTGAACGACTAACCCTTTCCGTGAAAACCTGTTGGTTTGTCGGCCGTCCAACGGCAAACGTCTGAAAAACCCGATTCTACATGACAAAGCGCTCGGTTTGCAACACCCGAACAAGTTTGCGCTGTGCAATTAACGCGCTACTATAAAGCACGGTTGCCGCGCAAGCGAGAAAGCACTCTCGCGTTTTCAGATGAGGACATTGGACAAACTCGCAGGACTGGTTTGCGTTTGGCTGACCGCATGCAGCGGACAGCAGAACATCCCCGCCAATTCAACTCGAGTCGCTGATCCACGGAAGGAAACAACGCTTCCCATATCTCCCATGCTAGAACGCACTGCTGCAACGAACAAGGTTGAGAAATCAGAGTCAGAATGGCGCCGCGTGCTCGCCCCGGAGCAATACCGCGTTCTGAGGCAAAAGGGCACCGAAAAACCGTTTACCGGGCAGTATTGGCGCCACCATGAGCAGGGCCGTTATTGCTGTGCAGGGTGTGGCCAGGAGTTGTTTGTGTCGGAAACCAAGTTCGACTCCGGATGCGGCTGGCCGAGCTTTTTTGCTCCCTCTGTTCGCAGCGCGATTGCCACACGCGAAGACCGCAGTTACGGAATGATTCGAACGGAGGTCTTGTGCTCGCGCTGTGGCGGACATTTGGGGCACGTGTTTAATGACGGACCGCCTCCGACAGGGCTGCGTTACTGCATCAACTCTGTTGCATTGCGATTTGAACCGCGGCCTGCTGCCAGCCCTGCGGCTGGAACAAAGAAAACAGACCCCGCCCAAAGTCCGTGAAATGCGCGCTATCCGTGGCCAACACTCTCCGCTATGGCTACAGTGACAACCTCCGAGGCTCGGACTTCCCGATCCCGCCGCACGGACATCGCTGAGCCGGAATTTGCAATGAGACCAATTCGCACAACTCAGCCTGATTACCAAGGACTCAGGTTTGAAAGCCCCGCCGTGTACGATCAGGAAAAGCTCGCCGTTTTTCTCCGACCGCATTCCGTCTCTGGCCAGCGCCGCTGCCCGGGACCGGGTCATGATTTTAGTCCGCATGTTTCGCAGCCCGGTGTAGCCGGAACACAAGGTGTCTGAGAGACACTGACCCGGCGCCTGCAATCGTTGATAAGCGCTGTCTGCCGCGCCGTGCTGCGTAAAATGCCGAGTCTGGGAATCACACCCGATTGGACGCACAGGTATCGGTCGCCCAAATCCGGCGCCCGAACATTACCGGCTGGGGGCGGGCAAGAATGCCCGCGCTCCCACAACCCGCTGGAGAAAGCAATCGCGTCAGGAGCGCGGCCGTCCTCGGCCGCATCAAGCCGGTGACCGATCGTACACCGGTTTCGATCATGCAAATCTGGCCCCCCTGACATTCACTGAACCTCTAGTTCTTGCCAACCTGCAACCTATTCTTGAATCCGCCGAACCTCCGAAACTGAGGCCTCTGGTACTTCGGACTAACGTGGGCTTTTGGCCCTTACTGTCAATGACTTGGCTCACAGCCCGGGGCGTTGCCCCAGCCCGCAGATTGACGCGGCAAGATAATCTGCGGCTGACGTAATCTGCGGGGAGCTGGGCCGAGAATCAGAAGCAAACACAGACTTACGCCAGTAAATCGCAACGACTGGAGCAACAAAGTGCCAGGCACTTTGTTTGCGACTCGCCGGGACAGCGAGCCCTACCTTGCATGAAACCTTGCATACAGGCAGGGCACGCCGGGGCTGTGACGGACAGTTTTCTCATTTCCGCGTGAACGCGGAACAGCTCTGGCAACGATCGGTTGTCCTGGATTTTTGGGCGATGCGACGCCCGCGGGCGTCAGCGTCCGGCCTTTCAGGCGGACTTGAAACGAGCGCTTATTGAGCAGCGACACTTTGCACGTTGTACATTATGGCGCCGCATGCATGGCTGGTCTGAGGCGGAACCTCGCTAATAATAATACGTTGTGTCTGGGCTCGGACCGCCTTTGGTCCGGGGCAGAATCCGGGCTTTTGGTCGCACAACAACGCTGCCATCGGCCTGGCCGACCGGCTGATCCGGCGTTACCGAGAAAGCGCACAATGGCTTGCTTTGATTGCCCGCGCCAAATCGTCCAAGGTGTCCCACGTCCCACAGGGCCGTGCCGGGCGTGTCACTGATCCGGTGCGTGATGAAAGCGCGGCGGCTGTCGCATTCGCTTGTGGTTTGCGGCCATGTTCAAGATGGCGGAAGGGGTGGGATTCGAACCCACGGTAGGCTTGCGCCTACGCCTGATTTCGAGTCAGGTGCCTTCAACCACTCAGCCACCCTTCCATTGGCTTTCAGGAGACAAACTGCGCCGTAACAGTCAAGCCAGAGCTGATCATTCGTTGGCCGGACTGGAATCCGCGGCGCGTTAGAATCTCATGCGCGTGGCCAGTATGCCACAAAGCAACCCGGCATCAAGTTCATTCGCCCGCACATTTCGCAACCAGGCGTGGCCGGTGAGAGTTCCGGGTTAGAAACCGGCTGGGCGCTACAGTGCGGCGCAGGACGACTAAACGAACTTCGTGCGACCCGGCATTGCCAAAGGGGTAATGGGCAGTTTCATGTCCCATGTCAACTCGTCGGGCACGAGTTTCTCCCGGGAGTTCATGGCCTGGTCCCATGTGATTTCCTGGCCGGTGTAAGCGGCCATGCGTCCCATGATGGCCATGAGAGTGCTGTGGGCCATCCAAATGCCGTCGTTTATCGGCCTGCCAGAGCGGATGGAAGCGAACAGTTCATCGTGTTCGGTCTGGTACATGTTGTTTTTCTGGCCGGAGTAGCGCCATGTTGTGGCGCCTTTGATGACCGGCTCGTTCCATCCTTTGATAGTGCCGGTGCCAGAGGAGCCGAGGAGGTAGTCGGAGTTGTCACTGTAACATCCGGCAATCTGTCTTTGAGCCATGAAAGCGCGCACGCCGTCTTCGTATTCGTAGAAGACGTCGATGTGATCGTAGATATTGCCTTCGTTGTTGGGGATTTGTCTGCCGCCGTTTGCGACGGCGCGGAGCGGCAGTTTGCCGTTCATTGCCCATGCGATTTTGTCGATGCTGTGGCAGGCCTGTTCGACGAGGCCGTCGCCGGAAAGCCATGTGAAATTGTACCAGTTGCGGAGTTGCCATTCGACATCGCTCATGCCGGCGGGCCGCTGGTTGGCCGGGGGCATTGGTTTTACCGGGCCGGTCAGGTACGTTGCATAGACGGCTCTGACTTCGCCGATTGCGCCGTCATGGACGCGTTTGAAGAATTCGCGACGGCCGAACTCGTAGCGCCAGCAGAAACCCGCCACCAAAGAGATGTTCTTTGTGCGGGCGATTTCGACCGATTCGAGCACTGAACGGACGCCTGGGGCATCGGTTGCCATGGGTTTTTCGCAGAAAATGTGTTTGCCCGCGAGGACGGCCGCTCGGAGGTGCTGCGGGCGGAATCCGGGCGGCGCGGCGAGCAGGACAACATCGACGCCACTGTCGATGAGGCGTTTGTAACCGTCGAGGCCTACGAACATGGTGTCCGGGGTGACATTGACGCGGTCCTTGAGCGCAGCATTGCCTTTGAGGGAGTTGACTGCGGCCTCGCATTTTTCCTTGAAAACGTCTGCGACTGCCGTGAGGACGGCGTTTTTGTCGGCGGTCAGCGCTTCTGAAGCTGCGCCGGTGCCGCGTCCGCCGCAGCCGATGAGGCCGATTTTGAGTGTATCGGTGCCTGCGGCGAAAACGCCTCTTGGGACTGCGAGGGTGGAGGCGAGCACGCCGCCGATTGCCAATGAACCTGAAGTTTTCAGGAACTGCCGACGCGAACTGTTTTGGTCTTGTGATGTATTTTTCATAGGGCTTCTGTTTAGAACCGTGGTCACGGCTGGGTTAAAGTCTGGTCAGAAGAAGGCTTGGCGGTTTCTTGAGCTTCTTGGGCGGGGGTTATGGAAGTCAGCCCGGCATCTTGCGGCATGGCGGGGGTGTCGGGCTCATTTTCTGCAGCCTCGTTTTCCGCAGTTGAGGAAGGCGTTCCATGATCGCCGCTGGCGGGCAATGTCTCTTGTGGCTGGTCGATGGACGTGGACTCTTGTGGTGGTGTCTGTGGCGTTTCACTGGGGCTGTCAGCAGGGGCAGCCGCAACCTCGGGTGTGGCTGAAGTGGTTGCAGTGGCGGCCGGTGTTGGCAGTTTCCATGGTTCGATTGATTCGACCCGGTAACGTTTGGTCTGGCCTTCCAGCTCGAACTGCGCTTCCTCACCCACTTTTTTGTTCAGGATGGCCTGGGCGATCGGGCTCAGATACGAGATTATGTGTTTATCGGCGTCAAAGTCCCATGCACCGAGTATTGTGAACGACTCCCGGTGGTCGGTGCCGACTTCGGTGACAGTGACTTTTGTGCCGACGCTGACAACGTCGGTGCGTGGGTTGGAGAAATCGGTGCCTCTGGCGCGGACGAGTTGGTTTTCGAGCTCCTGCTTGCGGAGCATGAGGAGCCGGTGCATCTCTTTTGCGGCTTTGTACTCGTGGTTTTCGGAAAGGTCACCGTAACTTCGGGCGACGGCTATGTCGCGGGAATTTGCCGGGATGCGTTTGTGGACCAACTCGTCATACTCGGCTTTTTTGCGTTCGAGGCTTTCCCATGAGACAAGCAACGATGTGTCCTGGCGTGAGTGATCGCCGGTTATGAGAGTCTGTACGGCGGGGCACTTTTTGACGATGCGAGCAAGCAGGGAACGCTTGTCCATGTCGTCGAAACATGGGGAGAACTGCAGTGCCCGGGTCAAATCTTGTATTACCTCGATATCGGCGGATTCAATCAATTCGACCAGCAGGTCCTGGTCGTCGAGTATGTAATCGCGGAGCCGGTTGGTTTTCTTTTCATTGAACTGGTCGCGTTCCATTGCCGCGAGCATTGCGCGGAACACTTCAGGGCCGAGAACATCGGCGTAGGTATCGGACCTTTCGCGTGCGAGCCAGAGGAGGAGCTCGCTGCTGGCTTCGTGTTGGTTGATGAGCTTGGCGAGGGTTTGCTTGAGTTCAGAGAGATGGCCTTGTTCGACGAGCAGGTTGACGCACTCGGTACAAAGCCTGGTGGAGATCGTGTTCAGGAACTCGAGGAGCACTTTGTGCCAATCGTCTGGTCTTGAGGACTGGAACGACTGCAACGCGCGTTTCTGTTTCGAGGCGTGGATTTGTTCGAGGACCAAGCCCGGGTTTTCGATCTGGCACCATATTGCTGCCTCGTCCAATTCGCCTTCCATTACGGGGACAGCGGCAGCGGCACGGAGGTCTTCTCTGGTGAAAATGGCCTCGAGGGCGAGAGCGGGCAAGGTTCGCTGGTGGGAACAAATCTCCTGGTTGAGGAGCTGAATTGCTTCTGTGAAAGCGGGCAATCGATCTGGCAGATCGTCCTTGTTTCGCAACAGCTCGCCGGCCACGACCAATCTGGCTTTCAGTCCTTTGGCTGATTTGAATTCCTGCAACAATCGCTCGGTCAACGTGATCTCCTGCGATTGGTAAATGATAGGATCGGTTTTCTTGAGTGGTATGATGAAATGGCCGTCTTTTTTGAGCTCACGCTTGGCTGCGTCCCACCACTTTTTCCAGTCATCGGCGATCACATCCGGCACCAGAACGTCCCTGATTTGGTCCACTGTTGCCCTGCCGCCGAAACTCTCGAGAACCAACTTGATCAGTGCGAGGTGGTTTAATGCAGCCATTTGGCGGAGTGTTTCGATGTCCTCGGCTTTTCTGGCGAGTATATGGCTGCGGGGAATGGGCCTGAGCGATTCTGCTGCGAACGCGAGGTCCATCGAATGGGCTGGTTTGTTTGGGAAATCGATTATGAAACGGGCAAAGACCGGGTCAACCTGGCGGATGCGGCCGAAGCCCCAGCCTTTGTGGACGCAATAACCCGCCTCTGCCAGTGCGACAAGGGCGTCAACGTGCCGGTGCTGAACCTTTCCAACAGCTTCAAGCTTTTCAAATTCTTCTCTCATATCGGCTTGACATCGGCTAATAACAGCCGCGGATGATTATTGCTTAATGCAGGTGCAAAAACCAAGACAAATTGCCTACCGGGTCCTGGCCCGACACAGGCGGAGCGGAGCGTTTGTGGATTGGCTGCTTGATGCCGAACTTGAGAACTGCGATTTGAGCTCGGCTGATCGCCATCTGGTGCAGGAGTTGGTCTATGGCTGTGTCAGGTGGCGCGCAACGCTCGATTGGTTGATAGAAAAGAAAGCCCCGGGAAAACAGCGGTCCGGAGTCAATATCGTGCTGGAACTGGGGTTGTACCAGATGTTCTGGCTCAGCCGGATACCCGATCACGCTGCTGTGAACGAAACGGTGCAACTCGCGCGCGATTGCGGGCTGGGGTCGCACACAGGTTTTATCAATGCCGTGCTCCGCGCATACGCCCGCGAACGAGAAAGCACGATCAACTTGCTCGAGACACTCAAGACGCGCGACCCGGCTTTGGGATGGTCACACCCATCATGGCTGGTGGACCGCTGGATTCAGCGCCTGGGCAGGCAGAATGCAATCGCTCTTCTTGAATGGAACAACAAGCCGGCACGGACGTTCGCGCGTGTCAATACCCTGAAGACTGACGCTGCCGCCCTGACTGAGTTGTGGAAAAAGGAGGGTGTTGAAGCCTCGCCGTGCAGCTTCGATTGGGTCTCGGACGGCACGGTTTTCGAGCTGCTGGCGCATCCGCCATTGGCAGGTTTGGATTCATTTGCGAAGGGTTTTTTCTACATCCAGGACCCGAGCACGCTGCTGGCTGTGCACATGCTGGCGCCACAGCCGGGCGAGAGTGTTGCCGACGTTTGTGCGGCGCCTGGCGGCAAGACTACTTACATCGGACAACTGATGAACAACGCAGGACTCCTTGCAGCTTTTGATCCGGCGCATGATCGGGCGGCCCGACTGAGGGCGAATTGCGAACGGCTGGGGGTTATATGCTCGATTGCTGAGGCGCCGACGCCGGGTCAACGGTTCGACCGCGTGTTGGCCGACGTGCCGTGCTCGAACACGGGAGTGTTGCGACGACGGGTCGAGCTCCGGTGGAGAATTCAGCCGGGAGATTTCGCCAAGTTTCAGGACGTTCAACTCAAGCTCCTGCTTGGGGCATCAGAGCTTGTGCGGCCGGGCGGCGTTCTGGTTTACAGCACCTGCAGTCTTGAACCCGAGGAAAACCGGGGTGTGGCCGAATTGTTCATCGCTCGAGCACCGCGTTTCAACCTCATCGAGGACAGACAGTTGACCCCATTCGCAAACGGTGTGGACGGCGCGTATGTGGCAAGATTTGCCTGCGATTCCAGCCCGGAAATTTGCCGGGCCTGAAAGCATGAGTTTTTCCGGGGAGATTTGCTGGTGCGATTGCCGGGTCAGGACACCCGGCGGATGCAGATGATGGCAGCCAGGGCGAAAAGTGCGTTCGGCGCCCATGCAGCCACCGGCGGAGGGAGATACTGGCCGGTCCCGAGCGCGAAGCTGAAGCTCCAGACGACAAAATAGGCGAACGTGATGAAGATGCTCCCGGCAACACCAACCAACACGCTCCGCCTGGCTCCTGAGGCGCCAAAAGCCACAGCGATCAGGACAACGACCAGGCATTTCGCAGGTTCGGCCAATCGACCGTGGAACTGGGTTTGGAGCCGTGCCTTGTCGCGGAGGTTCAGAGTCGGATGCAACCTCTGATAGTCAAGTATTTCCCGGAGAGAAAGTCGGGGTCGTTTGATTGCCCGGGCTTCGTTGAGTCCGACGAATTTGATTTCGCTGTTGATTTGTTCCGGTGTTTCTTTGAAATCCGGGATGGCCATTTCATTTGTTTCGCCGCGGTATGACGGCAAACCGCCCTCGGGCGGGTAATGAAGCTCCTTCAGTCCCTTGAACAACCAAAGTCCGTTTGTGTATATGGCGCTATCGGCGGCATAGCGGCGTCTTGTTCCGTCGGGCAAACGCCATTCCACTGCAATATGGCGCATTTGGCCGGTGCGTTTGTTGTATGCGGACACATTCCAGATTCTGTCGTCTTTTTCGTTGTGAAACGCCAGTCCGCGCTGCCAATCAGGTCCGAGGTCAGCAGCGGCTTTCGGGTTGTGTTTGGTCAGGATTGCGTTTGCTGCTTCTGTGGCATCTGGCACAACGATTTCGTTGAGGACGAAAATGATGACGCCACAGATTGTTCCGACGGCGAGATACGGAGTGCAGATTCTCCAAAGGCTTATTCCGGCGGCCCGCATTGCAGTCAACTCGTTGTGGCGGGCGTGATTGCCAAGCACGTAGAGCAGAGCCAGCAGCAGAGAAATTGGCAGCACGGTAACCAGCAGTTCCGGCAGCCGCACAAGGTAGTACTGCGCGACATCAGAAACGCGCAGATTCGCCCGCTGGAACTCGTCGAGGTCAGTGAGCAGATCGGATGAAATCCAAAACACCAGGAACCCGCTCAGGCAATAAGCCTGCGGAATGCTCAGTTCGCGCAAACAGTACCGATCCAGGAGACGCATGCGCGCGGGAATAGTCCGGCTGCGCAACGCGATTGTCCAGCGCGCAGTCTCGTGTGATTGTCAGGCCACAGCCAAAATGTTTGCCATGGGTTGACAATTGCAAAAGGAACCACCGGCTGTTATCCTCGTTTTGTCCGTGGTTGTGAAAGCGGTCGAACAATCTCGCGCAACCGATAAACAATGGCCGCGCGCGCGCCGCGTGCGGAGCGGCAAGCGTGGCCGGTGCCATAATAGCTCGATATGAAAACCGAACTGTCACGAAGGTCTTTTCTCCGACAAACGACAATCGCCTCCATCGCATTGGCGTTGCCGGGCCGTCTGTTGGCCCGGGTTGCCGGTGCAAACAGCGATATTCGTGTCGCAGTTGTGGGCGTTGGCGGCCGTGGCGGGGCCCACATCAGCGCTTTCGAGAAAATGCCGGGCGTTCGATTGGTTGCGATTTGCGATTGCGACCGGAAGATACTTGAGGCCGCTGCCAAGAAACTGGCCGATCGTGGCAAGCCTGTAAAAACTTTTTTGGATTACAGGCAGTTGCTTGAAGACAAAGAAATCGATGTGATCGCCAGCGCAACACCGAATCACTGGCACGCGTTGAACGTTGTGTGGGCATGCCAGGCCGGCAAAGACATTTACATCGAAAAGCCGGTGTCGCACAACGTGTGGGAAGGCCGCAAGGCCGTTGAAGCCGCCCGAAAATACCGCAGGATTGTTCAGTGCGGCACGCAAAGCAGATCGTCCCGCACCGGCATCGCCCGCGCCGTCGAGTGGGTGCGCGCGGGCAACCTCGGCCGCATCAAAGTCGCACGCGGGCTTTGTTACAAGCGCCGGGCCAGCATCGGCAAGGTTGACGGCCCCCAGCCGATCCCGCCCGAGGTTGATTATGATCTCTGGTGCGGACCGGCCCAGAAACTCCCCTTGATGCGGAAAAGACTGCACTACGACTGGCATTGGGTCTGGAACACTGGCAACGGCGACCTCGGCAACCAGGGCATCCATGAGATGGATGTCGCGCGGTGGTTCCTTGGCGTGATGGAACTGTCGCCACGAATTGTGAGCGTCGGCGGACGATTGGGCTATGTCGATGACGGAGAGACGCCGAACACGCTGGTGGTACTACACGATTATCCCGGCGCGCCCCTCATCTTTGAGGTGCGCGGCCTGCCAAGAAACAAAGACAGCCAGGAAATGGACAAGTACCGCGGCGCATCAATCGGAATCGTGATCGAATGCGAAGGCGGGCATGTGACAGTGCCAAGCTACACTTCAGCCACGGCTTACGACAAGAACGGCAAGGAGATTCAAAAGTGGAGCGGCGCGGAGGATCATTTTGAAAACTTCATCAAGGCCGTCCGAAGCCGCAAGACCGAAGACCTCAACGCGGACATTTTGGAGGGCCATCTTTCGAGCGCGCTTTGTCACACTGCCAACGTATCATACCGCCTTGGAAAACATGTTCCGCCAGGCCAAATCCGCGAAGCATTGCGCGCCGATGCCGGGCTTGCCGAAGCGTTTGCGCGCATGGAGGAACATCTCGCCGCAAACGGCGTTGACCTGAACACCGAGCAGGCTGTCCTTGGAATGCCGCTGCGGATGAACCCCAAGACCGAGCGCTTCATCGGCAACAGAAAAGCCAATGAACTGCTCACCAGAAAGTACCGGCGCCCGTTTGTGGTGCCCAACAAGGTGTAGCCAGGCTCATCACTGCTGCCCTTTCGCGTACTTCGAGTATTTCGTGGTGCAACGAAATCCACAGCAGGCTGCATATTCCACAGCCCGGCGCAGCCGGAACCAAATTTGCCTCACGGGCACTCGCCCGGCGCCTCCGCCCGTTGACGAGCGCTGCGCTGTTGAACGTTGCGAGTTGAACGTTGGACGTTGAGCGTTCCCATCAGTCCACTCGGCTGGTTGTCTGTCTGGGAACGTTCAACATACAACGTACAATGCGTCACTGTTCAATGAGCGCTTGTTTCAAGTCCGCCTAAAGGCGGGACTCTGACTCGCCGCGGGCGTGGCATCGCCCAAAGTGCGGCGCCAGCGGCTGTTCAGAGTCCCGCCTTTGGGCGGAAGACTTTCATGTGGTTTTCAAAGCACGTCGGCGCCGCGGCGTGCATTCACTTTGCCTGCACGCGCAAAGTGACGGACTGCGCGCCATTCCGCATGGAGGCCTTTTCGGTCCGATAAGCTGTGAGGCTTGAGGTTCGATCACGCCGCTGAAAAACTTGACTCAAATGCTCACGATTATGGTTTGGGAGTTGCTTTGGCTGAAAAAAAACGATTGACGCGGTTCCATCCTGCCCAGTATTGTGTCTTCCGTTGTGAACAATGCGTCGGTCAAGCGGCTCTCGGGAACAAAAGCAGGCAGGATGCGGTCCGAGCTCGTTGCAAGCGCTTTCGCTTTGTTCTCTCAAAAGGGTTTTGACGGCGTGAATCTTGACGAGATCTCCGCTCATGCAGGTGTGACCAAGGGAAGCCTATACTGGCATTTCAACTCGAAACGGGACCTGATACACGCCGCATGCGCCTACTACTACCGGACCTACCAGCGAAAGATCAACGAGGCCTTGTCGGATGTGACGGACCCGTGGGAGCGGCTGGACAGAACACTCCGGGTCGCAGTGCGGACATGTCTCATGGACGAGCAAAACCGCGTCTTTACAATGGAAATCTTCACTTCTTCCGTCCATGACGAAGCTCTGCGGCGCGGCTGGCAGCAGTTCTACGACAGCGTGCGGGAGTTTTACATCGGCCTTGTGAAAACTGCAGCGTCAGCCGGGAGAATTCATGTGAGCGATCCGGAGCAAGCAGTCAATCTGATGCTGGCTGCGATGGAAGGAGTCAAACTGCGAGCGCTGTTCGAGCCCGAAATCTGTTCTGCCCACGAGGAAGCCAGAATTGTTGCGGGGCTGTGGGAGATTCTGGGCCACAGGCCTGAGGCAGTGCACGCGTAACTGGAATTGTGAGGCTGTGAGCTGGGATTGTGACCGGGACCGTACCAACCAGTATGGCAAAGAGCGAACCGGACTCTGTATGAATAACATTCTTTCGGTTTCGAAACCGGGCCGGACGATGCGCAGGATTCGGAAGGCCGGCGGCCCCGGGTTTACATTGATCGAACTGTTGGTGGTCATAGCCATCATAGCGATCCTGGCCGGAATGCTGCTTCCGGCGCTTGCCAATGCAAAATCGAAAGCCAACCGGGCTTTTTGTCTGAACAATAACAAGCAAATGGGGATGGCATCCGCACTTTATGGCAACGACTATGACGATTACATTCCGCGCATGCTCAACTGGGGGAAAGCATGGGGCGAAAGCTACAAGATCGGCGACAAATGGATGCCCGAAATGTTTCAGCCGTATCTCGGCACAAACACGGTCAAACCCAGGACTTCGGACCGTAAACAGCATCGGCCATTCCCGGGGTTGTATGCGTGTCCTTCGGGCCTTAAGGCCAAAATCGTAATCAAAGGGTCCAACGACGATTATTTCGACAAGGATTTCTTTTTCGACAATGACGGTGTTAGCTACGTGTGGTCTCACATGTACTACGATCCGCGGAAGCAGGCCTACGGCGAAAAACCGATCAGCGGGCGCAAAGCAACCGACGTTAAGAATCCAAGCAAGGCGGTGTTGATTTGGGAGATTCCGTATCACCGCGCGCAGAACATGCCGCACGAGAAAGGCATGAATGTTGTAATGGCCGACAACAGTGCCAGACGCTTTCCAGGCAACCCAAAGGAAACAGATTGGTGGCTCAATCACAGTTATGAAGGCTGGGACTCCGACGAGCCGCCGCCTGACAAATCGTTGTGAACCTCTCCCAAAACAGGAAAGATGAAATTATGAAAAACCAACAGATCAAAGTTGCGCGCGGCAGTTGCGCGCGTCGGATGGTTCGGGCTGCAGCGGCCTTCGTCGCGGTTGCTGCAATGAGCTGCATGGCATTGTGCCAGGACGTGGTAATTGCCTACGTCGTGCCGGAGGGAACCGTTGGCAACCAGGACTTCGGCGGGGTTCTGGGCATGGACTTTGACGTCAACAACCCGATCATCATCACCAAGCTCGGTGTTTTCGACGACGGGTCCAATGGATTGAACCTCCCAATCACCGCCAGACTTTGGGACCGGGCTACTCAAACCGAGCTTGTTTCGCTGGATTTCACACCCGAAGACCAGGGCGAATTGATCGGTGGCAGCAGGTTCAAGCCGCTTCCGACGCCACTGGAGCTTGGGATCGGGTTTCAAGGCACGATCACTGCCGAAGGGTATGGCGCGAGCGAGCGGCTCAGAAACCGGCTGGCCAATCCGGCGAACATCGTCTGGACCACACAGGACGGCAACGGCTCGATAGCGTTTGTCGGGTCGAGCCGATGGGGACTGACGCCCGGGGCATTCCCGGACACAGTGGACCAAGGACCCGCCGCACGCTATGCCGCGGGCACGTTCGAGTTCAAAACCACTCCTCCGCTGCTGCCGGGCAAACCGACGCTCTCGCTCAAACCTGGCAACCAACAAGTAGTGTTGACCTGGCCGCCTGTCACTGCACCGCTGCCCGCTGCCAGTTATCGCGTGTTCCGGGCGATGGACCCAGGCGGGCCGTTCGCCCAAATCGCCGAGACAGACGCAGCTTCGTACGTGGACACAAACCTGGCAAACGGTGTCCAGGTCTGGTACTTTGTGCGCGCTGTTTCCGCCACAGGCAAGGCCGGTCCGGACTCGGACGTGAAATGGGCTGTGCCTTACGTCCTGCCCGAGAAGCACGCGATCGCCTACTTCACACCAATGGCAAGCGGCAACCAGGCTTTCGGCGGGTCCCTTGGATTGGACTTCGATCTGGACAACCCGATCATAGTCAAGCAACTCGGTGTGTTTGACGATGGCGCCGACGGGCTCAAGCTTTACATCACCGCCCGCATATTTGACCGGGAAACTCAGACAATTCTCGCCGAGGTGTATTTTGCTCCCGGCGAGGGAGAGCTGATCGACGGCATGCGTTTCAAACCGCTTGACCAGCCCTTGAGGCTCGAGGCGGGGTTCAAGGGCGTGATACAAGCCGACGGCTACGGCCCCGAAGAAAGGCTCCTGAATTCCAACGGGAATACCAATCTCATCATCTGGACCTTGAATGACGGCAATGGATCAATCCGGTTCGTCGGCTCCAGCAGATACGGAATCAACCCCGGCACATTCCCAGATGTGATTGACGCAGGCCCGGCCGCCCGATTCGCCGCTGGCACTTTCGAATACGAAATCCTGCCGCCCGAACGTCCGGGCACTCCGAGCTTGAGTGTTCTGCAGCCTTACGAAGACGCGGCGGTCACGCTTTCCTGGACGGCAGTGACGAAGCCTTTGCCAGCTGCAAAATACCGTGTATTTCGTGCGAGCGATCCCGCCGGGCCTTATACGCTCGTCGCCGAGACTACCGAAACGGGTTACAGGGACAGCGCCGTCCAAAATGGAACCGAGTGGTTCTATACTGTTCGCGCCGTGGCCGCAGGCAGCGAGGAAGGGTTTGACTCGAACGTTGTCAGTTCGACACCAAATCCGCGCCTGCCCGGCGTGGCCTATGTTGTGTCACCTTGGATCGCTGCCGCCGGCACTTACGGCGGATCGCTGGGCATGGACTTCGACGTTGCACGCCCGGTGCGAGTCACCGAGCTCGGGGTGTACGATGATCAGGCTGACGGCCTGTTCTTGACTTTGACAGCCGCGCTCTACAACCGCGAGACAGGTGAACTGCTCGCTTCCATCGTGTTTACGGCGGACGACCCCGGCACGCTGCGTGACAGCAGCCGCTTCAAGCCACTGGCACAACCCATCGATCTCCCCGCCGGGTTCAAAGGTGTAATCGCCGCTTGGGGTTATGGCGCCGAAGAGCGCTACTTCAGCAACGCACAGGACCTGCCAGATTTGAAGATGTTCAGCGGTGGGTCGCTGCTCTTTGTCGGGTCTGGCCGATATGGAATCGCCGGACAATTCCCGGAAACGCCCGACGCCGGCCCGCCCAACCGGTACGCCGCCGGCACTTTCTACTTCGAGCCTCTGCCGGAAGAGAGCAGCATTGCAGCATCAATCTCGGGTGCGAAGATCAAATTGACTTGGACCGGGAACGGCAAATTGGAGTCAGCCCCCGAAATCACCGGGCCGTGGACCGAAGTGGCTGGCGCGACATCGGGTGTCGAACTCGGGATCGACGGCCCGCGTCGGTTCTTCCGGGTGCGGCAATGACTCGCTTCGTGAAAAGGTCCGACAGTACATCCTGTTGGAAATTTCTGCGCATGTAGAATGTGAGGGCTGTTTGACGAGCAGACCGTTGATACAGCCCCTGACAGAGTGCGAAGCTTGCCAGTGACGCGTTATACGCAGTGCTTGCAACGCACAACAAACTGAACAGAGAAATGAAAATTGGTTTTCACACAGACGCTTTCAACTCCGCGTATTGGTCTTTCGAAAAGTGCCTCGAGTGGGCCAGGCGCAATGATGTGCATTACATAGAATGCGGTTTGATCGACGGCGTGAGCTGGATTCACGGGCTCGGTTACCAGCCGCACGTCGCGCTCTATGAAGACCCGGTGTTGTTGCGCCGCAAAATGGATCGGTACGACGTCCAATTCTCGCAGGTTGACGCCGCCTATCCGTTGTCTCAGGAAGATGGTCCCCTGCGGGGCGTGCCTTACGTGATGAAGGCCATCGCGTGGGCTGCCCTTGCCGGGTGCCCGTGTGTGGACACCACCGACGGGCTGCACGCGCCCGAAGGTTTGCAGGATCACCAAGCGCTCGATCTCATGAAACGCAGTTAC
>JARYMD010000280.1 GCA_029907285.1 Verrucomicrobiota bacterium
ATTGCGTTCCAACTCGCAGAGAATCCCGAGAACAACAGCACTCCAAGCTACAAATCCTCGTTCAGGATTAGGTCAATCTCGGGCGCGCATCTGCTTGCTGCAGCCAGCGCGGCTTTGGGCATAAGTCTCAGGAAATTGCACGGCGTTTGGATCGGCTGGAGAATGTTTAGGGAGGCTTCTCCTCAGACCGATCGAACATGCGGTGCCATAATGCCGAACTGCTACCCGCCGATCTCGGAGCATGGCCCGCCTCGCTAAAATGTGGCCGCTCTGCGGTCGCTTCCTCGCTTGGCAAACGAATGGGCAGACAAATGAATTGATTCAGTACATGCCGCCTGCCACCCACGCACATCCAACAGAGAGGCAAATAAAGTGCCAGGCTCGTTGTTGCACACACCCCGATTCCGGCTCGCTGGGGACAGCGAGCTCTACCGTGCATGAACCCCTGCATACAGGTAGGGCGCGCCGTCCTCGGCGCGCCGGAGTTGTGACAGAGAGTTTTCGTGTTTCAGCGTAAACGCAATAAAGTGCCAGGCACGTTGTTTGGGTGTGGACGCACCCAGTCGCGCTTCACTCGTAGCAACGCCCTGCAGGTGACACCACTGCGTTACACCTGTTCAATGATTTTGAGCAGCGCAGTGAGAGAGGTGCGCGTGGCGTGGGCCTTGCCCTGTGGGCTGCGATAATGGGTTTCCAAGGCGAAACAGCCCGAGTATTTGTCGCGCGACAGGGCGCGAATCTGACCGAGGTTGTCGAAGTCGCCCTGTCCCACGGCGCACCATTCGACTTTGCCGTTTGCTTCGCGGCGGTAATTGCGCAGATGCACATGCAGGATGCGCGCCGGGTCCAGCAACTGATAACCATCGGGAAATGCCTTTTCGCCGCTCATGCCGGCGTTGTTTGGGTCCCAGGTGAGCCCGACGGCGGTGTCCTTGACAAGTTTGAGCAACTGAGCGGCGTCGGCGCCGGTGGCCACGTAACTGCCGCTGACGTTTTCGATCGCCAGCCGCATTTGCTTTGCTCGTGCTCGGCGAGATGCTTCGCCCAGCAGTTCGGCGATGCGCTCGAATTCGGCATTTGTGCCGCGGTTTCTTGCCGGGTCGAGCATGAAGGCGAAGATGCGGAGACAATCCACGCCGAGGATGGCGGTTCGTTCAAACGCTCTGTCCAGCAATTGCCACTGGTCCTCGAGTTTCGCCTTGCCATCTGGTGTTTGAGGGGGCAAAGGGACCTTGAAGAAACCGGTGTCAAGCACGCAGGTGCGGAGGTTTTTGCGATCGAGGAGAGCCTTTGCCTCAAGGATTTTTTCCAATGGCTGTTCGGTGTTATACTTGCCCCATAGATTACGAATTTCCACGCAGCGCAACCCGAACTCTTCGAGCATGACGATGGCGGTCGCGAGGTCTTCGTCAATCTCGTCGGTGGTCACCGCAAGGCGCACTTTCGCCGGATTGGCGGCTGACAATGAACCGACGGCTGCGGCCGCACCCAAAGCGGCCAGGAACTGACGGCGTGTACAGATGGACAGTGTAGTTTGTTTCATACTGTAGTTGTGCGTTGCATCGAGTTTTCTTCGTGTTCGGTGTTCCGTGTGTTCGGTGGTTAACCGCGATCCTATTGTGTATCCTGTGGGAATACCGAGCCAGGCACCTTGTCGTTCATGCTGCTTTGTGTGTGGGTGCGAAGTGTTGGTTGCGATTACGGCGGCGGTTGCAAGCGAAGGAACAGACGTTGGTTGTCCAAGGGCAGCACAACCTGGTACCGGTCGTTGACGACGTGCGGTTGAGCGGTGCTCGGCGTCCAGGGCGCGTTGGGTCCAACGTTGGGTGACTGGAGCAGGACGCAATTTGCACAAGACATCGGCCAATCGAGAACAACTTTGTTGCCGTCGAGTCGGATGCTCAGGAGTGTGGGTGCGCCGCCTGTTCTGGCGCGGAAGAATCCGATTGGCTGCGTCATTGGGCGCAGCGGCAGGTCTGTCTGCAGGTCAGTTGGCGTTACTGTGTTGTCGGGCAGCCAACCGCCGGTGGTATCGATGCTGTTGTTCTTTTCGATGGTATAGGGCGCTCCGGGCAGGGCATACAGGGTGAGGGCGATTTGGCTGTTGGTCAATTTCACGTCGAGGATTGGTTCTGTGCTGACGATTATGACCCGGCCTGTGCCTGCTCTGCCTTTGGCGGTTATTCCGTCAGTGCGCACGCCTGCGAGGGACACGCCTTCGACAACGGCAACGGCTGAATGGACGTTTGGTCCGGCGCGGCTTGTGAATTGGACGCCGTATTCGTTGCTGCCCATTGGCACGAGCGCGGCGGGGCCGACCTGTGCTGCGAGATTGGTGAGATACAAATCGGCGAGCCGGTCGCCCGAGACTCGGAGTGCAAGGTTGATTTGATTGAAAGGTGCACCCGACTGGAGCGAGATGGGCAGAAGGCCCGCACCGTTTGTTGGGACGGCCGTGGTGCCCATCTGGATGAGGAAATCGGGGCGCGTATCGAGGACAGTCACCGTGAAACTGTTTGTGGCGCTGAGGGCTGGGCTGCCATCGTCGGTGACGATGACCGAGATCAGGTAGTTGGTGCCGCCCTGGAATTCGTTGGGCCGCGACGTGAAGAGGCCCGTGGTTGGGTTGACGGATGCACCCGAGGGCGCGCGTTGCCCGGGGGTGAAAGTGAGTTTTTGGGCTGGCAAATCGACGTCAGAGGCCGCGTTGGTGAACGTCAGCAGCACCTGTTCTGCGACGGTGAGGTCGGGAACGGGTTCGATGGTGGGGGCGAGGTTTTGTTCGAGCACGATGACGTCGAATGACTGAGTGGCCGACAGCGGTGGGATGCCGGTGTCTCGTGCGGCGATGGTGATTTGGTTTGTGCTTGGCCCTTGCGGCCCGGCGGTGGCCCAATTTAACTGGCCGGTGGCAGGGTTGAGCACAAGGCCCGGAGACGCTCCGGCGCCAAGTTCGTAAATGACAGTGTCGCCGTCGGGATCGGTTGCGGTCACGGTCATGGCAAGTGTAGTGCCTTCGACAATCACGGTATTGGTCTGCGGCGCAAAGACTGGTGCCTGGTTCTCCAATACAACGGTCGTTTGAGCCTGTGGTGCGGCTGGTGGGGATTCGCGGTTGCCGGCCCTGTCCACTGCAACGGTGTAAAAAGCGTAGCTCTTGCCGAGAGTGCCTTGGAATAGCGCGCTTGTTGCGGGTGTGGCTTGGAGCCAGCGCACGAACGGTCCGCCATTTTCGCTGAAGAAAACATCGAAGCTTACGATGCCGCTGCCGCCGGGGTTGTCCTGGCCTGTCCAGCGAACCAGGAACGACGGGCGGCTTTTGTCGGCCAGCTCTGACACTGTGCTGGTGGGCGGTTCGTTGTCTTCTGCTGGGAGCAATTCATATCGGAGTGTGTACTGGCCGGTGCTGTTATAATCGAGCAAATGCAGGTTGTTTTCGCGTGTTGGTCTCCGGCCGAGTCCGACGAAAGTGCGGTCGGTAACCCATGCATTCGTGTCCACGCCCACGTGGGTGCCGTCGGATCACTTGACGTCGGCCAGCCGATACTGGCCGTTGGCGGGGTCGTGCACGGGCAGGTAGGCCCAGCCTGTCCGCATGGTGGCGGTCAATTGGACCTCGAGATTGGAGGGCGAGAGCGTGCCGGTGATGACGGCGTTGGTAACCACCTCAACGTGATTACTCGAACCGTCGCTCAGCCAGAGCGTGTCGGGGAGGTCGCGGAGATCGGCGATGTCGTTGACTAGGAAATCGGGTTTGCCGTCTTCGAAGGAGCCGCCGGCCTGAACAAGGCGGATCATTTCATGGATGCGGACTTCATCGATCAGTGAGAGGCGGTGGTTGCCCTGGCCGTCAAGGTGCTCGAAGGTGGCGCTGTAGTTGATGAACAGGCCTTGAAGCGTCGAGGTGAAGAGCCATCGTGCGATGCTTATGGTGCCGGGCTCGATGGTGCCGAAGTTGGCTGTGAGCGTTGGTGTCATGCTTTGGCCCGCGACTTGGGTGGCAATGATCTTGAAGTCGATGAGGAGACCTTTCTCGTTCTCGACGATTTCGGGCTGGGCGGAGGTTATCCGGAAATTCCGTGCAGCGCCCGCGCCCCAGTTGCGCACCATGACGGCAAGGTTGAAGGGAATGCTTGGTTCGACGACGTCCGTGAACGGGTCATCGGAGTACATGTCGCGCTGGTGGAAATAATCGAGGGTGAGCCGTGCGGTTGGGTTGACGGTAATTGGGACTGGCGAGAGCGGCACTGAAACGCTCAGACCATTGAGGGTGTAACGGAACTCGCCGCCCACGTAGTACACTGTTGGTTCCTGTGGGGCGGCATCGACTGTAGGCACCAGCACCCAGCGTGCGGTGTCTTTGGCTCCGCCTGCCACGCTTCCGTTGCCATCGACATCGCCAAGGCCGGTCAGCTCAGGCGGACGCAGCCCGAACATATCGATGGCGTCGTTGCCTTGTCGGTCGGTGATGCGCACTGTGACGCGGATGTTTTCGAGCGCGTTGGCAGTGGCGTTGTCGATTTCGAGCGTGGCGCGGAATGCCTCGCGGCTCAGGACTGCTTCCTGATCCAGCTTGATTTTGACCTTGGCGCAGACACCGCCTTCTTCGCCTTCCTGGGTGAGGATGCGGAATGTCTCGACGATGGCATTGACCGGGTCGGTGAAGCCGGCTGCTTCGGCCTGTTTTTGGTAGGTGGCGGCAAGGATCAGCTTTTCGCGCACATAGACCATATCAATGAATTCAAGGTTGGTGCCTGGCGGCGCGTCCGCGGGGCGCAGGATTCCAAAATTGAGCATGTCGAGCGTCCGGTTCCATCGGTCCATGAACCGGTTCACTTCGGCTGGCGAGACACCGGGCGGTTGGGCGCCGCTCAGCAAACTGGATCGTTCGGCGGTCGTGATTGCGCGGCCTCCGTCAGATGACTCAGCCGCGGCCATTTGGAATCGGGCGTACCAATCGCCTGTGGGCGTATCCGCGAAAGGATTGAGCCAGACATCTGCCGGGGAGCCGGTCATTTCAACAAACGCGTCGAGTGCTGCTTTGACGCCTTCGCTGTAGAAATCAATCGGGTCGTTACCTGCTCCGGCTGCGCTTATCCGCATGGCGGCGCCTGTGGTTGGCGTGATGAAACAGCGCGTGAGAGAATAGATGCAGGCGGGCAATCCTGCGCCGGGGACGAGGCAACCGACTGCGCCGACAGCGCAATCCAGCACGCTGAGCCACGTGACGCCTCCGGCCAATCCTTCGCCGCAAGACCAGCCGCTGGCTGCACAACCGATTGGTCCCGGTATGCACCCGGCAGCAGACAACAGAAGACAGCGCGGATCGCAGCCCACCTTGATACCAATTGAAGGCGCATTGTAACCCGGGCCGACTCCGCCGCCACCGCCGCCACCGCCACCGCCGCCCCAGCCGCCACATCCGCCACCGCCACCGCCACCCCAAGCAGGACCTCCGCAGTCGCCGGTCACACCGCTTACCCCGACTGGCGCGCCGCCGCCTATCTTCAGTGGCCCGCATTCAAAAGACCGGGTGACGTTGCCGGACATGCCGCATGGGACACTGTCTGCGCCGCGCACCATGCCTTTGGCGAACCCGTAGTCACCGATCCTTCGCAGTGTGACGGGGATCGTGAGTGAAGCCTTTGCCGGCAGTTGTCCGATGTCACTTATGAGGGGCTCGATCGAGTAGAAGGGGTGAGAGCTGAACTGCAGTTTCAGATTGTCTGATCGGATGAGGCCGTGGTTATGGAAGGTCATGTTGACCTGCTTGGTCTGGCCGACGATCTTCAGATCGCTGACATCAAGCACGGGCGGATCGATTGTCACCACTGGCGCTGGGACGACTGTTTCGAACTCGGTTTCGATTGTGATGCGGTAGTGGTCTTCGATCTCTATCCGTTCGACTGTCCAGGTGTAACGCACTGCTTGGTATGAGAGGAACGCGGTTGCGGCGTTTGTGATGCCGGGTTCGAGGTAGATGGTGCTGCGATGAGGGTTGCGCTGTTCGGCTTCCAACTCGAG
>JARYMD010000281.1 GCA_029907285.1 Verrucomicrobiota bacterium
CACTTTGTGCGTTGAGCGTTGAGCGTTGAACGTTGTGCGTTCTCAAACAGACGACCCGCCGGATGAACCGATAGGAACGCTCAACGTCCAACGTTCAACTTGCAACGCTCAACGGGGCCGCGGGTTGGCAAAGCCAACGGTGTCAACCGCCCGCGGCAGTTTGTAGTTCACACTCAGCCCCGTAGGGGCGGTATCAAACCCACCGCGGTCCCCGCAACGCGACCAGCCGGTTTGTGCATGCGCCTGGAGTGTGATGCCGATCCTACGGAGCTTGTCCGGTGTGCTGTCGGCCGGCACTACAAATATGTCGGCCCTACGTGCCCTGGCTCTGGCCAACAGACAACCAGGTCGGCCAAGGGCAGCGGTCATGTTGTCCGGTTCGACGTGGCCGTGCATGAAGGGGTTGACGTACCACTTGTAATTGATTTTGTCCGGCTGTGGCTTGTCTTCGGAATCCTGTCGAATTGTATTGCATCTGGAGGGGAGGGCGTATAGAAGAACAGCCGTTTTGGACCGGAGCCGGATTGTGCAAGGCGGCTTCGGTGGATGTTGGCGACTGCAAAAGCAAGACCGACGATAGACACGAATATGCCCAGACGAAATGACATTCACAAGGTCCTGATCATAGGCTCGGGACCAATCGTGATCGGCCAGGCCTGCGAGTTTGACTACTCGGGGACGCAAGCGTGCAAAGCGCTGCGGAGCCTCGGGTATGAGATTGTCCTGGTGAACTCGAATCCGGCGACGATCATGACGGACCCGGGGATGGCGGATGCGACATACATCGAGCCGCTGACCGTTCAATCGTTGACACAGATCATCGAGAAAGAACGGCCCGATGCGTTGTTGCCGAACCTTGGGGGGCAGACCGGATTGAATCTGTCGGCTCAGTTGTCACGGACGGGCGTTTTGGCGAAGTATGGCATGCGCATTATTGGGGTGGAAGCCGACGCGATCGAAAAGGGCGAGGACCGGATAGTTTTCAAGGAGACGATGCGGCGGCTGGGAATCGAAATGCCGCGCAGCGCGCCGGCATTCAGTGTCGAGGAAGCCGAAAAAGTTGCGAGCCAGCTTGGGTATCCGGTTGTGATTCGGCCTGCCTACACATTGGGCGGGACAGGCGGCGGGCACGTTTACAACGTCGAAGAACTGCGCGCGGTGGCGAGCCGGGGTTTGGCTGCGAGCATGGTTGGGCAGATACTGGTTGAGGAGTCTGTTCTTGGGTGGGAGGAACTGGAGCTTGAAGTTGTGCGGGACGCCAAGAACCAGATGATCACGGTTTGCTTTATTGAGAACGTGGACGCGATGGGGGTGCACACGGGCGATTCCTACTGTGTGGCGCCGATGCTGACGATCGACCCCAAACTGCAGGCGAAACTGCAGGAGTATTCATATCGCATTGTGGAGTCGATTGGTGTGATTGGGGGAACGAACATTCAATTTGCGCACGATCCGAAGACTGGGCGCGTGGTGGTTATCGAGATCAACCCGCGCACGTCGCGTTCTTCGGCGCTGGCGTCAAAGGCGACGGGTTTTCCAATTGCGTTTATCTCGGCCAAGCTGGCCGGCGGGCTCACGTTGGATGAGATTCCGTACTGGCGGGAAGGGACATTGGACAAGTACACGCCCTCGGGGGATTACGTGGTGGTGAAGTTTTCGCGCTTTGCATTCGAGAAGTTCAAGGGTGCCAGAGACGTGCTTGGAACGCAGATGAAAGCCGTTGGCGAAGTGATGAGCATCGGAAAGACCTACAAGGAGGCGTTCCAGAAAGCGATCAGGTCGCTCGAGAACGGGCGGTACGGGCTCGGTTTTGCCAAGGATTTCAATCGCCGATCCCTCGAAGAACTTCTTCGGGCGCTTAATGAGCCCAGCAGTGAGCGTCAATGGCTGATGTACGAAGCTTTGCGGAAGGGGGCGACAGTCGAGGACTTGTATGCTCGAACCTATACCAAGCCGTGGTTTATTCAGCAGATGAAGGAGCTGGTGGAGTTGGAGGAGCGCATCTTGCAGTACAAGGGCAGGGAACTGCCGGACGAGTTGCTCGTCCGGGCCAAGAAAGACGGTTTTTCGGACAAGTACCTCTCGCAACTGCTGAAGGTTCCGGAATCGGCATTGCGTGAGCGGCGGCTGACGCTGGACCTGCATCAACGGTGGGATGCGGTGCCGGTCAGCGGCGTCGAGAACGCGGCATATTATTATTCGACCTACAATGGTCCTGACCGCGTGCCGGTGAGCGACAGGCGCAAGGTGATGGTTCTTGGGGGCGGGCCAAATCGGATCGGGCAGGGGATCGAGTTTGACTATTGCTGTGTGCACGCGGCGTTTGCTCTGCGCGAAGCTGGTTACGAGACGATAATGGTGAACTGCAATCCGGAGACTGTTTCGACCGACTACGACACGTCCGACAAGCTCTATTTCGAGCCGCTGACAGTCGAAGATGTTCTGAGCATTTATCAGAAGGAGAAGCCGATTGGCATTGTGGTGCAGTTCGGAGGTCAGACCCCGCTGAACATCGCAAAGGAACTTGAAGCTGCGGGTGTGCGCGTTTTGGGCACTTCGCCGGACACGATTGATCTTGCTGAGGACCGGGATCGATTTCGCAAGATGATGGACAAGATGGGAATTCCGATGCCGACTTCGGGGATGGCGTCCAATTTCGAGGAAGCCAAAGCCGTTGCAGAGCGCATCGGATACCCACTCATGGTCAGGCCGTCGTTTGTCCTTGGCGGACGCGCCATGGAGATTGTCTATGACGAGGAGATGCTCAAGGAGTACGTTGCCAAGGCGGTTGACGTCTCTCCTGAGCGGCCGATTCTGATCGACCGATTTCTCGAGGATGCGATTGAAGCTGAAGCGGATGCGCTTGCGGACGGTGAGGACGCTTTTGTGCCGGCGATAATGGAACACATTGAACTTGCGGGCATTCATTCGGGCGATTCTGCGTGTGTAATACCGCCGGTGACACTGCCTCAGCGGCATATTGATACCATCGAGGCGTACACACTCAGAATCGGTCGTGAACTGGGGGTTCGCGGAGTGATGAACATTCAGTATGCCATATGCAAGGACAAGGTGTATGTGCTTGAGGCAAACCCGCGCGCTTCCCGGACGGTGCCGCTGGTTTCAAAAGTTTGTGCAATTCAAATGGCGCGGGTTGCGACCAAATTGATGCTGGGCGCGAAGATTAGCGACCTTGGCCTTGTGCGGCGGCCGATACCGCATGTTGGTGTCAAGGAGGTTGTTTTGCCGTTCAACATGTTCCCGGAGGTGGACCCGGTTCTTGGGCCCGAAATGCGATCAACCGGCGAGGTCCTCGGATTGGCCCCGTCTTTTGGTCTTGCATACTTCAAGGCGGAGGAAGCCGCGGGTCCGCCGCTGCCGTTGCAGGGCACGGTGTTTATCTCGGTGGCCGACAGAGACAAGCCGGGGGTTGTCGGGGTTGCGCGCCGGTTTCTCGAGCTGGGGTTCAAGATAAAAGCGACTGTGGGCACTATGGCAATGCTGCAGGAGCACGGCATAGCCTGCGAGCGGAGCTACAAATACCATGAACCGCAACGGCCGAATGTCGTTGATGAGATCAAGAGTCACGCGATTGATCTTGTGATCAACACGCCGAGTGGAAAGACCAGTGCAACCGATGATGCTTACATCAGGCAGGCTGCGATCAAGTACAAGGTGCCTTGTGTCACGACGATTGCGGCGGCAAACGCTGCTGCGGTTGGCATTGCAGCAGCCCGCGTTGGCCAGTCAACTGTGAAATCGCTGCAAGCTTACCACAAGGATGTCACTGGCTGAGCCGGAAATCTCACCGGCTCACCAGCCAAACACTCAAAGCTTCAGTCCGGTGAGATTTCCGGGCTGAGGCTTGGTTGTGCTGGCGCATTGCACACGCAGGCTGCACAACAGATTGCCAATGCGCTCGGGCTCTGTGGACGTTCTGTTGTGCCTTGCGCCGCTGCTCCGTTGCGCGTATGCTTTCGGCGGCATTGAAAGAGCAAATGAGCAGCGAGACGACCCAATCATTCGAGGATCGTTGTGCGTGTTCTGAGCGCTCCGGGATTGATTGGCGGACTGCGGAAGAGGCAGGCATAGACATTTGCCTGCTGGAACATAGCCTTGATTTGACGCCATGGGAGCGGCTCAAGGAGAACCAAGGCGCCCTGCGGCTTCTGATGACTCTCGAAAAGGCAGGAGAACAACTCCGTGAACGACCTGCTGGACCTTCTTGAAAGGCTGATTCGACATCGTGTTGAATTTGTGCTCGTTGGTGGGCAAGCTGCCATCGTGCACGGTGCCACTTTGGTCACACGGGACCTGGACATATGCATGGAGTTCACGCCAGATAACCTCGCTCGGCTTGAGTCGGCGCTCGCTGACCTTCACCCAGTACATCGAATGACACCCAGGAAACTTGCATTTCGAGTCGCAGACATAGATCAGCGTTCCATCAAGAATCTGTACCTGCAGACCGACTACGGCGTTTTGGATTGTCTGAGCGAAATAGCAGGTGTGGGAAGCTTCGTCACAGTGGCCGAGCGCAGCGTGGCGATCGATCTGCCGATCGGCCGCTGCCGGGTACTGTCTCTCTCGGCTCTGATCGATGCCAAGGCAGCCATGAATCGAATTCAAGATAGACTTGCCTTGATACAACTCAAGGCCATCCGGGACAAGACCCGGTCAGAGAGCCCCGAGAGATGACCAGATGCTCCAGTCCGGAAATCTAGCCAGTTCACCAGCCACAGGCACCCAAACCTTGCTTCCGGTGAGAGTTCCGGGTTGGGCAAGCCATGCAGGCCGGATTCTGCCGTGCCCTTGTCAATGTCAATTATTCGCCTCATCTGACAAGCTTGAGTTGTGGTCGGCGCAGAACGCAGAGCAGCGAAATGGTTTCTTGACCGTAGAGGCAAAGCGCAGCAATTTCAGTCTTGCTAAGAACGGACCGCGAGTCTGTGACAGCCGAGTTGTTTGATGCTTTGCCACAAACGCCCGCATGGCAGGCCCTTGCTGCAAGCGTGGCGAAGGGAGGTGTGTTGTCGTGCGTGGGCGTGGCGGAACACGCTCAGCCGTTCGCCGTTGCACTTTTGCGGCGGCTCATGCCTGACAGGATGATTTTGGTGGTGACCGAAAATCCTGCGGCCCAAGACAGGTTTTACCACGATCTCACCACATGGCTCGTCACTGGTCCCGAAGGCGCGCGTGGGCACAATGCCGGTCAGAGTTCGGATCGGGCAGCCCCAGACGCGCCGGCCTTGCCGGGCATGCTTTGTTACCCCGAATGGGAAGTGGCGCCAAACGAATCGCGTTTGCCGACTGCGGACACGTTGAGCGACAGGCTCAAGACGTTAATGGCGCTCAGTGTTGCGAGGTTGGCAACACCGCAGCCGCCGCTGGTCATAACAACGGCAGCGGCCATCATCGAGCGCACGTTCACTCCGGGGGAACTTAAATCGCGCTGCCGTGTTCTGCGGCGTGGTGACGAAATTGATCCTCTGGATTTGATCGAGTGGCTCGAGGACCAGGCGTACGAGCCCGAGGCCCAAGTGACGCAAAAGGGCGAGCTGGCGATGCGGGGTGGCATTGTGGATGTGTTTCCGATTGCGAGTGATTGGCCGGTGCGAATCGAGTTTTTTGGGAACACGATTGAGTCGATCCGTTTTTTTGATCCGCAGACTCAAATGTCGTGCGAGCAGACCGATGAGGCATGGATCAGCCCGGGGGGTGAGCTTGGGATTCTGCGGCGGCTGGCGGCGGAGCAGAACAATGCAGGTACCGGGGCTGATGGTCATGAGGGTGTGGATGTTGGTGGGACCTGCAGCACGGAAGATGGAGTTGCGGCCTATGAAAACTGCTGCGGGTCTGGCGGTGCGCGCATTGGGACGCTGGCAGGGTATTTGCCCGCTGACAGCATTGTGATCTTGTGTGAGCCTCCGCGGTTGGTTGACCGAATAGGCGGCAGGTCAACTGCGAGCGCAACCAATCTGTTGATGGCTGATTGGGATTCGGTCATGGC
>JARYMD010000282.1 GCA_029907285.1 Verrucomicrobiota bacterium
CATACTTGAGGACGGCAACTTTGACTTTGGAAACGCTTGCGATTGCCGTGTCAAGAGCCTTCACGATTTCAGCAATTCTGCGGATGTGGCTTTGGGTGTCAGTAATGATGAGCGAATTGCCACCCTCGTTTGCGGCCATGGTTGTTTGGACAAGCGGCTGCAAATCGCGGCTCAGTTGCACAGCGCTGATAAACTTGAGCGGAATGATTTGAGTCACAACCTCGTCTGTGACCGGGATTTGCTGCGGGTCACTCCCGGTAAGCACCGGGCTGTACTGCGACTTCATTTCGCTGTTTGTAACGATCTTCAGGAAACGGCCTTTGAGAACGGCGGCATAGCCGTTCTTCGCGAGAACGGAATTGAGCACTTCAACAGCTTCTTCCTTTGTAAGGGGCTGATTGCTCCAGACATCAACCTTGCCTTTGACGTCTGCGCTGCCCGGCATGATGATGAACCCGGCAGCCTCGCTGAGGTAATTGAGAACCAGTTCCAAGGGCGCGTTGCGGAAGTTCAGGCGCAGACTGCGTTCGCCGTCGGCCGCAACATGGGTGGGCGGCGGTGAAACTTCCATTTTTTCTTCCGAAGATGCCGACGTGGTGTCGGAACCCGGCTTTGCAACGTCTGAGCCGGCATCTTCCGGCTTGGATTCACCGGTGGTTGCGGTTGAATCGGCAGGTTGAGCTGCCGGGGTCTTCTGCACAGCCGGTGCGTTGGGATTATCGGAGCCGCCGCCGGGCGCGCCAGACGGCACGGCGGCCGGCTGTGCAATGGCGCCGGTCAGCAGGGCCAGCGCCCAGCCGAACATGATTATCATTGTTGTGCGCGTTTTCATCGTGCTTCCCTTTCGCGTTGCTGCATTAGTCTTCTGACGACATCGTCCATTTCAGGGCTCGAACTTGCCCTCGAGCGGTCGGACGTGCCGGGGGGCGATAAGGTGGAACCCGAGCCTTCAGAGGCGTAAGAACCACCGAACTCGCCCAAAGTCCATTCGCCCTCGTCCTCGCGTCGCATCTGCATTCCGACCTTGAGTTCCATGACATTGTTCGTGCCGGACGCGAGCTTGACGCGGTCAGGCGCGATTTCCAGGACTGTATAACCGGCGATCGAGCCCTTGGCTCGGACAGCCTTTTTATACTCGGGGCTGGTGCCGTCAAAGAACGCAAACCGGCCTTTCTCGTACTCTAGTATACCCACAAGGCCGAACGAGTCCACACGATTCGGGCGGCGCCGCTCAGTCCTGCGGGATTGGCCTGACCTGCTGGCGTTGAAAATGTTTCTCTCTGAGATGATTCTGAACGTGGAATAATCCGGAGCGGGCGGGAGTTTTGCGGGTGCGTTTGTGGAGTCGGCGGCGAGGCCGGTCAGGATGGCCGCCAGGACCACTGTTAGAATTGGCAAAACGCGGGCGGCTCCCGGCGAACTCGCGGAGCAAAGAATCTTTGCAATGGCAGAGGCGGTGTTCATTGTGTCTGCTTTGGGTTGAGAACGAGGCCGCTGACCTGGAGCGCGAGAGTAATCTGCTGGCCGTTGTCGTCCCTGGCTGTCAAGTCAAGGTCCTGAATACGCAGAGCCATTGGGTCGGATTCGAGATTATACAGAAACCTTGTGATTGACGGGAGATCGCCGCTGGAATCGATCCGGCACTCTATTACTGCGGCGTCGCCTTCGAGGCGTTTCCAGGCTGGTTTGACCGAAGTGACGGTGGCGCGGCTTTCCTGGGCCCAGCGATCAATGGCACTGCAGAGCTGGGCTTGAGCGGCTGAAGGATCGTTCGTCAGAACATGCGGTCTTCTGACATCCCACCACGATTGGATAACCTGGGCGCGGTTTAGCAACTGGTTGCCGCGGACGTACGATTCGCGCAGTTTGGCGATTTCGCCCGTGCGATTCTTCCACGCACCGATCAGTGGCTGCACAATCAATCTGTCAGCAGCAAGCAGGCCGACGGCGCCGGCGGCCAGAATTGCCAGTAACTGCTGCCTGTTTTTAAGGTCGATGTTCATGGCTGTGCTGGCGGATTCCATTGAAACTTGAAAGTGAACTGGAGCGGAGTCTGGCCGCGCATTGTTTCGAGTTCGACATTCCGGACTCCCTGGACATTGCGCAATTGCTGGAGAACACGAAGCAAAGCCTGGTTGTTGCGCGCCGTGCCGGAAACAGTAACTGTGCCGCTGTCGCGAAGCTGGATAGACTTGGCCGAAACCGCGCCGTCTTCGGGAAACACCTCGGACAATCTGCGGAGAATCGTCAAAACACGGCATGACCTGTCGAACCATGGGCGGTACCGCACGATCTGTTCCTGGAGCTGTTCAAGGCGTGTGACTTGCGGCCTGATTCCAGCCCATTTCGACCGCCAATAACTGAGTTGAACCTGCTGGACGAGGAAAGCCAGCAATACAAGCACAGCAATGCTGCCGGCCACGATGCCGACCGTCACAAGTTTGCGGGAACTGTAACGGGAAGCGATTTGCTGCCAAACGCTGACCTTCGGGGGCAAGAACTCGAAAACCGGCTTCTGCCCCCTCAACCATCTGACCGCCAGGGTCAATGCAGGAGAAATCTCTGTGTTCGGCGGCAGGGAAAGCCCGCATTCGGTATCAGTGCAGCATCTGACCTGTTCAACAACGACCCCGAGAGGTTCGAGTCTTGGCCGAAGCTGTTCTGCGAGTTCGTCGGCAGCATCGTTGCGTCCGAATATGCGCACGTGTTTCACGGCATCGCGCATGTCGATCGGCAACTGCCCCAGGGTAATGCGGAGTTCGCGCGTGATATGATCGATCTGAAACCGTCCGTCTTCGACTCCTTCATGCTCCCCAACGCCTTCGATTGTCCTGAGAACCGCGATGCCACCGCCGATGCTGATTTGCATTGCAAGGTTCTGCTCGCCGGGCAGCAGGGCAATAATGCCTGACTGGCCTTCGCCGTCTCTTGTTTGCAGCGCCGTTATGCCAAGCGAAAAGCTCACAGGTTTGAGTTGAGCCGCTTTCAGCACCATCTCGAGCCTCTTCACATGCTCGCGCGGCACGGCAACCTGAAGGATGTACGATTCGCCGGCGGGCGTTTTATACCGCGAGCTTGCCACCATGAGTGACTCGGGCGGATACGGGAACCCGCGTTCGGCCTCGATTTGGAGAAAACTGGCGAGGTCTGCCTCCGGGATGTCTGGCAACTTGGTTGAGAGAGTCAGCACCCACGCAAGCGGAAGGCCGACGACACAGATGCGCTCGCGTATCCCGGCGGAGGCGAGTCGCTTTTGGATTTCACGCCCAACGAGGACAGGGTCGTCCGTCAACAAATTGAGCGACAGCGGCGCGGTGAACGAGTTCCGGATTTCGGCGGAACCATTGGTGCGTCTGATGAAGACGACCTGCATTGCGCCCCCCTCGAATGCCAGCCCGAGCACGGACCCGCCCGGTTGCCGGCGGTTGCGCAGAACCAAAGTGCGCCCTGCAAACCGCAGTTGCAGCTTGCCAGCTTTTGATTCTGGCCTTTCGGTTGATTTGGTCTGGGCGTCGCTCATGCCGCGTGTTGCTTCTTGTATTGTGCAAACCTGCATTTCATCTGACTGTTCCCAAGATGCGCGCTGCTGCTGCCGGGTCTGTGCCGCTTACCAGTTGCAATGCTTTGCGAATCTGACGGCCCAGCGGCCAGCCGAGCCTTGTCAGGTCTTGACGGTACAGAACCTTTGGCGTGCCGTCGCACATGTCGATCACGAATTTCACTCTGCGAAATCCCCGCCCGTAGTGCCCAACAGCAGCAATGTCCGCAGTGTACTGATAACTCCGGCTTGTGATGTAAGGACCGGCCTGAATCGCACTTTGGCGGTCAAGAACATTTGCGACCCAGGCGACCGACCGCAGATTTGCCGGATTGCTGATCCGGTAAGAAACAAGTGCGGGCGCCATGTTGCTTCCAATCCCGGGCAGGCACGCAAGAACTGCCTCGGAGGCTGTGTTCACATTCACAAGGCCGGTCATGTAACTGCTGTTTGTGGTGGCGATGTAATCCGCCACCTGAGCGAACTCGTCTTCGGTCATGCCACTGATCAAGTAAAACTCGAGCAAACTTCCGAAACTGGGCGCAGCGGTGGGTTGTTGAGTCGGCTGGCCGCCAGGTTGGCCCGGTTGGCCGCCTTGGCCGCGCCCGCCGCCCTGTTGGCTTTGCTGGCCGCCGCCGAGTCCGACGTTAAGGAGTATTTCGTTGGCGCGCGTTGTGCCAAAGCGCTGCTGAAGCAATGTGGCAAGTTCAACCTGGGCGTTGGTGCCGGTGACATCAATCCGCTGTGTGCCGTCAAGGGCGGTGTTGGGTTCTCGGGTCCATATTGTCAGGTACTCGAACAATCCGGGGTCGAGACGTCCGTCAGCGTTGTCTGGCGGGGCATTGGCGTCGCCGTCGTTTTCGTTGAACTCGAGAACGCCGTTCATGTTCATGTCCTCCCCGTAGAGGACGAAGTTGGTCATTCCATATACAAGGCGCAGCTCTTCAACGGTCTCGAAGGGCGCCTGTTTGCATCGGTACGGCGGGATGAAGTGCAAATACATTTCTGGCGGAACGCCGGCTTCGAGGTTTGTCTCTGAAGCGTCCCGCCACATGACTATGTTTGCAGCCAGGTCAGGGGTCATTCTTGGCAGGCATTCGAGCATTGCTGCGGTAGCGGTGTTAAGATTCAGCTTGCTTGATTCATCGACAAGGCCGAACGATGGGTAATCCGGGCCTGTTTGGAGGATGTTGGTGTTGCGTCCGATGACCCAGAACATTGCGTTGCCGACCTGAACCGCGGCCTGTTGGTAGCTGAGGAGATCGGGCAGCGAAGCGCTGTTGGTCTGAACCGTTGCAAGCAGATTTGTCAGATAACGCAAAGCGCCTTCGATTGCCTGTTCTGCTTCGATTCCGGCCACGTAGTTGTCCGCTGCCCGGTATTCGGTGTAAGCAGATTGTGCAAAGTAAATAGCCAGTGCCACCAGCCCAAAGGCAATCCAAAGGACTATCACCAACACGGAACCGCGCTCGCGTTTCCTGGCCATCGCAAGACCGGCGCTCATGCCCAAGCCAAGGACGGGCGTGGCTGCCCGGACGGGCAAGCTGCAGGAATTGTTTTGGACGATTCCTGTCATGTGCTGGATTGCGCGGTTTGGTTGGTTTGGCTTGTTTGATTGGTCTGCGACTGAACGTAGATCGGCACCACCAGCTCGATCGGCGCAGGCGGTGTCAGGCGCTTCTCGCTCCCGGTTAGCTGGATAAGCACCTTGATCGCCAGCGGCAGCGAATTGGTCATCTGGGTCGAGTCCCAGTATGTCTGCCACTGCAATCCGTCGTAATAAAGAAACGCAAAGGTTTCGACGCCGCTCAAGAGACGTTCGCGCGCCGGGTACTCGGGCACATCGGCCGGAAGAAGGTTCCGAGTAACACATCTGACGAGGTCTTTCCCGGGCGCGCCGTTTGTTGATTCCATCAAGATATAACTGACCTGTTGTATGTCGGCCCATGGCAGGTTGTCGTCGATGCTGCCGGTCGTCGTGTAAAAGAACGGGCTGGATTCAATCGCATCCATGAGCGGGATGGCGGTCAACAGGGAGCTTCCTGACGCTGCAGAACCTGCTGAAGAGCCCGCCGTGCTGTAACTGGATGAAGCCGGCGACAGCCCCATCAACGGACTTTGCAAACTGCCGGAAAGTGTCCCGCCCGGCGGAACAATGTTCGCGATGTCCATCTTCATCAGCGTCAACGTGCGTTGCAACGGAGCCAGTTTATCAAGTGCTTCCGCAGATTTGTTTCTGAGCCTGAGCGCACTGTAGAACACTACATTGATGGCCAGCAGAACGATTGCAAACACGGCCACAGCTACCAGCAACTCGAGCAAAGTAAAACCTTGCGTTGCCGGGCCGAAGCGCCGAGGCTGTGATTGTTCTGCTGCAAAGCCGGGGCAACGCATGGCAACCCG
>JARYMD010000283.1 GCA_029907285.1 Verrucomicrobiota bacterium
CTCCCGCAACGCGCTGGTGTAACAAAGTGCCTGGCACTTTATTTGGGTCCACACTGCGGACAAAGTGCCTGGCACTCTATTTGCGTCTTCCAAGCGCTTCGCGTCTTCCAACGCCCACTGCATCCGCGGCAGCGCCGCGTGCAGTGGGGGCTTGATCAGCGCGCTCTTCCGAGCGACGGACTCGCAGGGCATATTTCCCGGTCCGGCGTGGCTGAAGGTCCGGGGGTGCAAGAGTTTGGGGCGTTGCCCGTCAAGCGACTTTGGTTCCGGCTACGCCGGGCTGGGAGATTAGCGGGCTAATGCACCTTTACTTGTACATCGTTTCCAGCTCGATCACCGCGGCGCTTCGAGGCGGCAGGACAAACGAAAAAACAGAATCGTCTTTCTTTAGGCTCGAAAACATCTCGCGGCGGTCTTCTTCAAGACGCCATATCGAAAGGTCTCCGTGCAATTGCCAGGACTCTCTATCGACGGGTACTTCCAGATTCAGTGGCTGGTCAGCGATGCTCGCCAGCACAATCGCCACTTGCCCATCCGAAGCGCGCCAGGCGCCGGACAGTGCCAGCGGGCTTTCTTTTTGGCAACTATTTGGTCCGCTCCTTTGACCCGCATAGATGGAAAGACGGGAGATGTCGAGAATGGCAGCGGGCACGCGCAACCTTGGCGGTCGCAAGAACACGCCGCGGAGCAGGTATTTGGTTGTGCGATTGCGCAGCTTTGCGAGATGGACCGCATATTTCATTTCCTCGGCGCGCTCTTTCAAATGCGCGGGAAGAAAATTCGCAATCGTGGGTTGTTGTCCCCAGACGAATGCCCGGGCTTGTTCGAGGTAAAACTGCCGGGAGAATTTCCTGTCCAACAGCTTCAGCGGTTCAGCGGGAGCGAACTCTGACGGCCACAACTCATCATAAGGCGGCATGGTGAGCGACGAATAGTTGCCGTAGGTGATCGCGCAAGGGTGGTAAACAGCCGTGAAAAGCGGGATTGGCTCCCAACCGTCAGGTTCAGCGTAGCGTTCTCTGCTGACCTGCAGACTCAGCATCAGATCGAGATGCGGCAACCACGATTCTCCACAGCCTTCGCCCGCAAGGGCAGGCTGGGGATTGACGCAATTGTTGGCGGCATCGGCGGGTTTGCCGCACCGCAGTCGGATGTTATCGACCAACATGGCAAAGCCTTTGATCCAATACGTTCCACCACCGGGAGGATGACCGTGAGAAGGGTCGTAGCAGGCAAGGCTTGTGCATGCCTGATCCATGTAGATGCCGTCAACGCCCAGCTCACTAACGGCGCGTTCGGCAAGACCTGCATACTTGCTTCTCCAAAACTCTGTGCCCATGCACATTGAGGCGCACGGCGCCCGAGTGAAAGTGTTGTACACCTCCGGATGAACCTTGCCGTCCTGCCCTTTAACTGCGTAACGCTCCGCCTGCTCGGCAGCCCAGCTTTCGGTTGTCATTCCCCACAACCGCTGATTCATGTAAACCAGCGCGTGCAGATTTTGTTGATGTGCCTCTTCCAGCGCTTGGCGGAACTTCTCTGTTCCTTCGCGTGGCGGCAGGTACTCAGGAAATCCAGTGTCATAGGCGCAACCGTGCCACCAGTGCCAAAACACGCTCACCGGCAACCCGGCGTCGGCCTGCAGGACTGCTGCCGGCCGGAGCACTTGATCAGACCGGCCCCTGTTCCACACCCAGAGCCCCGTCTGCAGCACCCACGATGGAACTGCGCCTTGAGCCAGCCGGCTGTTGATTGCCCATGCCTGATTCGTTGCCCATGATCTGTACTGTTCCGCCGCCGCAACCCAGTCGCCGTGGAACGTCCCCAACACGACGTTGTAAGGGAGCATCCAGCGACGCGATTCCGCACCTGCCAATTCCGGCAAATGAACAAGCTCAAACCCCACACTCAGGTTCGTGCCGCCAACCCACACAAAATCCTTCCTGTACGATTCAACATCATCGCACGCCAGGTACAACCCCGCGCCCGGTTGACCGGAGAATGCCGCAAACTGCATGGACAAATGCCCCGGGTATGACCAAACGTGCCGAGCGCTCCCGGGGCCAGATGCGGCAAGCACTCGACGCGGGTCAAATGTGATTTTGCCCAACCACTCCGGCACTGCCAGGCTTTCGTTTGTCCGGCGTACAAGGTTTGCGACCATGGGAAACCGCACTTCGCGGAGTGCAACGCCGGGCGGCGTGTCAACCCGAATCCGCCATCGGCTCAGTGGCGTTGTCTCCTCCAATTGCACATCGACTGTGACCGACATGCTGTCGTGTGCAACAGGACCAAAATCGGCCCAACTGAGTCTGAGCCCCGGTTTGGCTTCTTTGACAAGATCGCAGATGAACCTTTTGGCCGATTGTGGCGTGACCCTGAGTGCGCCATCTGTTGTTGTGCATCGCAATTCCCACAAATCAGCATAACCAGCACTATCGCCAACAAGGTTCACACCGGATTCAAGATCACGCAGTTCAACAATGCTGCCATTCGCAGGGTCCACGGCGATCTTGAGTCTTCCATTCGAGATTTCATGCGGGCTTCGCGTTTGGACTGTTTGAGCGATCGCTTGGGTTGCCAAAGTGACCGCCGCAACCAGGCCCACGAGCCCAGCAGCCATTTCTTGACTGAAAAATCTGTGCGGCACGGCGCGGCCGCAACCGAACGTTCCTCTCGGGAGGGTTGTGCTGGCTGTAGGGATACCGGTCTGCAGGGCCGCCCTGTCGCGGGCGACTCTTCCACCAACGGCGGCCGGATTTCGATGCCAATGATTCAACATGTCCACGGCAGAATTGTAGCGAAACATCCGAGAGCCTCCAATGTCCGGGCACGCCACAACTTTGCTGCAAGGCGTGTTCGAGTGAAGTTCAAGCTGTCTTGTCTCAGCGCATGCGCAAGCGGAAGAAACACATGGGCTCGGTTGTCAGCAGAGTGATCCGATACTGATTCTGTCCGACGTTTTCAACCGCGGCTGGAATCACTGTCCACTGGCTCAGGTTGGTGGACAACTCGACAACAATAGGTGTGTCAGGAGGCGCCGCGCACCACAGGACAATCTGAAGTTCTGGACGCAGGTCGCCATGCCAATTGCCGACGTCGTCAACAGCTTCACTGGAAACGCTGATCAGCCGGATTTGAAGTTTCTGTCCGTAGCCCGGTGAGATTTCGATCGGTTCAGTTGTCATTCTCGTTCTCTGGACGAACAACATCGTACCATCTGCGCCAGAGCCGTAACCAGACCCGCCCCGAACGGAGAGCTTGTCCGGTGTGAATGTGGTTGGATCGGTGTAATAAACCGCGATGCGACCACCGCCACCACCGCCACCATAGCCTCCACCGTTGCCACCGTTGGCCTGAATCAAGCCGCTGCCACTCAGTGTGTCGATGCTGATCTTGATGCCTCCGCCACTGCCACCGCCACCCAGCCAGCCTCCATTGCCACCGTTGGCAAGTATTTTGCCTTCCAGGACCAGCGTTTCAGCCGTGACTCGGACAACACCACCACCATTGCCGGCGGGTTGACTGTCCGATCCACCCCCGCTTCCAAGCTCGTCCGGATCCCGGAACGACCCATAAATCCAGTTCACAACCTGGTCTGTATTACCGAACGCGCCCAATCCACCGTAACTGCCGCCGCACCGGCGCAAGCTGCCGCCCTCATTGCTGTTGCCCAATGTGCGGCCCTGGTCGCCGCTGTTGCCACCGCTTCGACCTCCCAGATAACCGCGTCCGGTGACATCAATTCGGCTTGAAGCGTCGATGATCAGGTTGGTCACGATCAGCTCGAGTCTCGGCTCACCCATTAGACCGGGGCTGAGGTCTGCCACCTTGTGCGTAAGAACAGCGCCGTTGGTCAAAACCAGTGTGTGGAGGCGGACTGTGCCGCTGAAGGTCACTGTCCGATTGTTTATTATTACCACTCCAGCAGTGGCGTTGTCTTTGGTCGGGTCAAGCCCTAGAGCGACTGCGAACCCGTCCGGAATCCCGTCGCCGCTGGTATCATACTTGAGTGGGTCAGTAACAAAACCGTCTTTACCGGCGATCACTTCTTCGCCGTCGGGGATGCCGTCGCCGTCGGTGTCTGGCCGATGCGGATCAGTACCGATCGCAAGTTCATCCATGTTGGTCAGGCCATCGCCATCGACATCCGGATCATCCCGGTCAGGCATGCCATCGCCGTCCATGTCCGGGAGTGTGATGACGTTCACAACGCGCGTTGTTGTGAGCCCACTGTTGTCGATAGCTTGCACGATGAATTCGATGCTGTTTGTGAAACTGTGGCGGAGCAGGACAGTGGCATTGAGCGAGGCTTGAGGCTGCTCGGAAACGAACTCTTGCGCGGCTGTTTCCACAAACTGCAACCGATCGAACAACCTGATGTTCATGTCATCGAGCGATTCTCGAACGCGTAAGCGACGCAGGTCACCGTCAGGGTCAGTTGCGCTGATGGTGATGTTGGTTGGGGTGCCCTGGACGAGTTCGATTGCGGCTGGAAGTTGAATTATGGGCGGGCGATTAGGCGTGAACGGGTCGGTCCCTCGATCGATCTCTTCGGCGTTGGTTGAACCGTCACTGTCTGTATCCTCGTCGGCCGCGAAAACGGTCACGGTGGCCGCAGCTTCTGCGAGTTTTGTCCCGGCGGCGTCCAAAGCCTCAGCCGTGAATGTCAGTGTGTTTGTGCCCAACTCGACAAGCGTCGGTACCCGGTAAACGGTCTCGAACGGCGCCGTGTCATCCACCAAAAGCTCGGTGTCACCGGCCCGGAAACGCACCTTCGCAAAGACGAGCGCAAGGCTTTGCGCGGCCAGCGAAATGGATTGGCCTTCCACCACCGGCTGGCCGTGACGCGGACTTGTCAGCCGGAAATCACCGGTGCGGAATTCGATCACCGACTGCGTGGTCATTCGGTTGCCGCTCGAATCAGCAAACACAGGCGCTACCGTAAGCCGATAGTCAGTATCGATCTGCAATGCGCTCAGCGGCTTTGCAACCACTGTGCGCTGGTCTTCTGTCAGACTGGTCTCGAGTTCGATCTGATCGCCTCCTGCCGCAGGCTCGAGGACCATGGCGGTTGGGCTGATCGAATTCGGATCGATTGATTCGCTGAACCTGACCTCGATCAGCGGCTGCAAATCGACGCCAGCGGCGCCGTCTGCTGGCACCGTGCTTGTGATGCTGGGCGGCGTCAGGTCGATCATCCTGAGCCAGTGCGTCACCGCAGGCGCGGCGTTGCTTGCGGCATCGGTCGCGTTGATCAATATGTGAACCGGTTCACCGTTTGTGGGCGCGTTGGCGGGCACAGCCAGAGTTACTGTTTGCAGCGCCTGGGTTGCCGGTGGAGTGAAAGTTTTCTCGATTACATCTTTGAACGCACCACTGACTTCTACCGCAACCCGAGTCACGCCAAAATTGTCCGACAGTTGCACCTCGAGCGGCACGGTTTGGCCGGGGCTAACGACCGTTCCCGCAGCAGGCGCTGAAACTTCGATTGCGGGTGCGGTTCCATCGCTGACCTCGAGCGACAAAACCTGCTGGCCGCTGGATTGGCCCAGGTCATCCAGCGCCTCGGCGAAAACCTGCACCAACGAGCCCGGCCCTGCTGCAGGAGACACACGGCCTTGGAGTCGCAACCGGCTCGCGTTCGTTGAAAACAATTCGCTGGTGCCCAAACCGGCCACGATCGCCTTTATCTCGCTGATGCCGGAGTCATCCTCACCCACCACATCCACGCACACAAAAGAACCGCTCGGTACCGGGCCTGTCAGAGGCGTGACACGTTCAAATCTGACAGTGGGCGTTTGGTTCGGTTTTACCGCTATGACCAGCTCACTCGAAGGCCCGTCGTTGCCGTATCTGTCGGTGGCAATGGCATGGAGCATGACCGAGCCTGCCATGGGCAACGTGACGTTGATCCGGAACGGCGGGCTTGCTAC
>JARYMD010000284.1 GCA_029907285.1 Verrucomicrobiota bacterium
TTAGACACCGGTTGGTGCGGTTTTTGTGCATTTTGGATCAGGAATCTTGGACCCGATGATTTGCCTGCAGAAGCGGGGGGGTTCTGTCCGAGATACGCATCGGGGCACAGCGCGTCGCATTGGCGACCGTCCTGAATTGGCATTGCCAAGCCGAAGCCACAACTCACATGACGGGCGTGGGCAAGCGATGGCCGCGGGCCGGGAAGGGCCGCGTCAGGACAAAGAAACAATGTCTCCGCAACCAGCCTTGGACTATGCCGGTTGGGAGCCATGCGGTAAGCGTTGGCCGATATCCGCTGCCAATCGGGGTTGGCAGCGGTTCCGGCTATTTCATCAGCAAAGCCTGCCTCGCGCGTTTTATGGCCCTTGTGAGGCGCCGCTGATAGTGCGCGGGCAAGCCGGTGTATTTGCGTGGCAGAATTCGCCCGGCTTCGGTGACGAATTGGGAGAGCAGTGCGGTGTTCTTGAAATCGAGCATATCGACGGTGAAATCGATTTTTGGCTTGGGCCGCGGTGTGCGGATTTCACCGGAGTAGGGTGTTCTGGTTGGACGATCCGGATGTGTTTTTCTTGGCATAACAACCTGCGTGGATCAATTGATCACTTGACTTCTCTGTGAAGCGTGTGTCGGCGCAGAAACCGGTTGTATTTCATCAGTTCGACCTTTTCGCTCTGAGTTTTCTTGTTACGAGAAGTGATGTAACGGGAGGGTGGTTTGCCCTCTTTTCTGGCTTCGGTGCATTCGAGAATGACCATCTCGCGTGGCATGTGACTACTCCTTATCTTTGGCTGGTTTTTCTTCCTCTTCGATTTCCTCCTCTACCTCGAGGGTGCTTACGGAATCGACCGTGCCGAGGTTTGCAAGGCGTTTATGGCGCAGCGCTCCGTCGCGTTCAAGCTGTATCTGGGCTTCGACCGTGAACCTCGCCCACGGGATGGCGTCAAGCCGATGCTTTGGTATTGGTTTCCCTGTTATTTCACAGATTCCGTAAGTGCCTTTTTCGATGCGCTTGAGTGCTTCGTCGATTTCGTAAAGTGCATCCTGGTCAGAGGACAACAAACTGAGCGCAAAATCGCGGTCGAAGTTGTCGGTGCCTGCGTCTGCCATGTGGAGACTGAAATTGTTGATTTCCTCGGCAGATTCCTTGGCGCGGCCCTGCATTTGTTGGAGCAGGCGTTCGCGCAGGTCAAGAAGGCGTCTATAATACTTCACCCACTGAGGCTTGATATTGGTAGATGAGTCAGGTGCTTTCCGCGATGAAGGCCGGCCGAGAATTGTTTCGGTCGTTGCCAAAACGACATTTTTGGACTTGGCACTGGGCGACTGGGCCGCAGCAGTGCCGCGGACAGAAGCGGTCTTTGCCTCGTCTGGCTTTTTTGCCGGTGCGGGCGCTGTTCCTTTTGCCTTTGGCTTCAGTTTCTTCTTTGTCACGGCGCTGATCAAAGTTTGTCTGCGTTTTTTGTAACAACCATGTATCCCGTGGCACAGCCGTGTGCAGGGTAGCCACGAGAGCCAGAGAATCTAGCAAAGAAAAACAAAAGTTCCACAAAAATTTTACATTTTTTATCGTCGGGCCCACGGTGCTCCGGACAAATCTGATGTGCGCCGGACCAAGGCAGGAAGAATGAGTGACAGAATCACCAGGAGGCAGAAAAATGCGTGGCAGAAAAATGCTTCTGCTGAGTATTGCCAGCTTTGCGAAAATCCAATGCACAACTTTCAACGGGGGCGCGGGTTGGCACTGCCAATGGCGTGATCCGCCTGCCGCGGTTCGCGGTTTGTCAGACAGCCAGTTTCTTTTTTGTCTGAGCGAAAGCGTTCAGGGCGAACACCAAATCCTCTCTGGTATGAAGCGCTGAAATCTGTGTCCTGATCCGCGCCTTGCCCTGTGGAACGACCGGATACGAAAAGCCGATCACGTACACGCCTTCCTCGAGCATTGCGTCGGCAAAGCGCGTGGCCAGGGCTGCGTCGCCGAGCATGATCGGTGTAATTGGATGCGTGCCTGGCAGGACATTGAAGCCAAGACGCTCGAGTCCTTCCCGGAAAAACCGCGTGTTGGATTCGAGCCGGTCGCGGAGTTCAGTCGATCTGGAAAGCAGGTCGAGCACCTTGATTGATGCGGCAGCGATCGGCGGTGCGAGTGTGTTGGAAAACAGATACGGGCGGGACCTTTGTCGCAGCAGCTCGATTATTTCCTTGCGTCCGCTGGCGTAGCCGCCGCTGGCTCCACCCAACGCTTTGCCGAGCGTGCCGGTGATGATGTCGATTCGTCCCATGACGCCTAGATGCTCGTGTGTGCCACGCCCGCGTTTGCCCATGAATCCGACGGCGTGTGAATCGTCGATCATGACAAGGGCATCATGGCGATCGGCGAGGTCGCAAATGCCGTCAAGGCGCGCGATGCTGCCGTCCATGGAAAACACGCCGTCGGTGGCTATTAGCCGGAATCTGGCGGCGCGGGCGTCCTGCAACCGGGCGGCGAGATCATCGAGATCATTGTTTTTGTACCGGAACCGCTGGGCTTTGCAGAGCCGAATGCCATCGATAATGCTGGCATGGTTGAGTTCATCGGAAATCACGGCGTCTTCGGGACCGAGCAAGGTCTCAAACACTCCGCCGTTCGCATCCCAGCACGACGAATATAGAATTGTGTCTTCGGTTCCTAGGAATTCAGTTAGCCGTTGTTCCAACTGCTTGTGAACTGCCTGGGTTCCACAAATGAACCGCACCGACGCCAGCCCGTAACCCCAGTCGTCAAGGGCCTTTTTCGCGGCGGCGATGACTTCTGGATGCTGGGCGAGTCCGAGGTAATTGTTCGCGCAGAGGTTCAACACCTCCCGTCCATCCGCGAGCTTGATGCGCGTGCTTTGCGGCGATGCGATTATTCGTTCGCTTTTCCACGTGCCAGCCTGTTTTATGGCATCAAGCTGTTGCAACAGATGTTGTCTGAATTTCCCGGTCATAACGTCGCGATTCTACAGTATGCTCATGAATTGTCAGCAAGCGTCATATTGGTGGATTCCCGGGTTCGTTTTGCAGGAGGCTACTGCCAGTAGAGAATGACCTTGCCGGATTGCCCTGATAACATCGCCTCGAACCCCTTTTCGTAGTCGGCGAATGGGAAACGGTGGGTTATCACCGGGCGAATGTCCAGGCCGCTTTCGAGCATGACGGTCATCTTGTACCATGTCTCGTACATTTCCCTGCCGTAGATGCCCTTTATGGTGAGGGAATTGAAAATGACACGATTCCAATCAATCGCCATGGATTCCGGAGGGATGCCCAGCATTGCGATTTTTGCTCCGTGGCACACATTGTCCAGCATGTCGCGAAATGCCGCAGGACTGCCGGACATTTCCAGTCCCACATCGAACCCTTCTTTCATTCCGAGCCCGGCTTGGACATCGCGGAGTTTCTGCTTGCGGACGTCCACGGCGAGCGTCACGCCGACCCGCCTCGCCAGTTCGAGCCTGTAATCGTTCATGTCGGTGATCACGACGTAACGCGCGCCGGCGTGCCTCGCAACGGCGGCTGCCATGATTCCGATGGGCCCTGCGCCTGTGATGAGGACGTCTTCACCGAGGACGGGGAATGACAGTGCTGTGTGCACCGCGTTGCCAAACGGGTCAAATATTGCCGCAATGTCGCGGTCGATTCCCTCCCGGTGATGCCAAACGTTGGTCATGGGCACCGAAATGTACTCCGCGAATGCGCCCGGCCGGTTTACCCCGATCCCGGTTGTGTCCTTGCACAGGTGCCGCCGCCCGGCCAGGCAGTTTCTGCACCGGCCGCAAACGACATGCCCCTCGGCGCTCACAACGTCCCCCGGGAAAAAATCAGCAACATTCTCGCCGACAGCGACGACCTCGCCGACGAATTCGTGTCCGACGACCATTGGGACCGGAATTGTTTTTTGCGCCCATGCGTCCCACTTGTAAATGTGCAGGTCGGTTCCGCATATTCCGGCGCGATCGACCTTGATCAGCACATCATTTATGCCTATCGACGGCACCGGCACATCTTCAAGCCAGAGACCGGGTTTGGCTTCCTTTTTGACGAGTGCCTTCATCGTGCCGGGGATGGGCTGGTTTGCGTGCGACCGGGCACGGTTTGTGGGTCTTGCACTGGCGCTTTGGTGCTTGCCGGATGACGGTTTTTCTTTCATGGTTCGACTGTATATCGTTCAACGAACGATGGCAGAGTACAGGATTAGCTCCAATATGCAAGACTTTTTTCCAATATAATGAACGAAAACGAGAAAACGCCGAGTCACTCGGCGGATGCAGCGGGGCAGCCGCCGGAGACGCTCACAAGGCATCTTGGGCGCCGGGTTCGGCATTTGCGATCGGCCCGCGACTGGTCGCTTGAAACCCTTGCGCGGATCAGCGGGGTGAGCCGCTCGATGCTGAGCCAGATCGAACGCGAGCGTGCGAATCCGACGCTGGCGGTGACGTTGCGGATTGCGCGGGCGTTTGGGATGACCCTTGGCGAGCTGCTTGAGTCGCCCGGGTCGGCCTCGCGCCTGGTTGTTATTCGGGCGGACGATCGCACTTACCATTACCGCTCGGACAGAAACGCCCGCATTCGGACACTGTCGCCGTTGAACCTGGAGAAGGATGTTGAGTTTTATGAGGTTCAATTGCCGACGGGGGGCGCTTTGCGCAGTGCGCCGCACTTTGCCGGAACGCGCGAGTTCGTAACGGTTCAGCGTGGGCGTGTGCGGGTCGAGTCGGGGGGTGATTCGGACGTTTTGCACACCGGGGACTCGGCAAGTTACCGGGCGGATGTGCCGCATGCGCTTGTGAACGTTGGGCATGGCCAGGCGCTGCTGTTTTTGGTGGATATTTACTGCCAGAGTGCCGTGAGCGGAGTGTAACCGGAGGTTCTGTTGCTTGTCATCATTAGGCAGAGCGTCATGCGACAACGATATGCTGTCCGCAGGCTTCGACGCGCACGCCTGCGTGGAGCGTGCACGCCATGGGGATGAAACAGCGGCTCGGCTGCTTGTCGAGCGTCTGACTCCGTTGGTGCTCAAGATCGTGCGCGCTCATCTGCCGCAGCGGACAAGCGAGGAAGACCTGTTGCAGACCATCTTGATGAAAGTGTTCGCAAAACTGGACCAGTTTTCAGGTGCTGTGCCGCTGGAACATTGGGTGTCGCGAGTGGCGGTTAACACCTGTATTAATGCGCTGCACCACGAACGAATTCGGCCTGAGCTGCGGTGGGCGGACCTGACAGAAGAGCAGGAACAGGTGGTGCGGCAGTTGGCCGGGTCGGAAGAAGAACTCCCGGCTTCGCATCAAATCGCCGCGAGAGAATTGGTTGAAAAGCTGCTTGAACGCCTTGAACCGACGGACCGGATGCTGATCACGCTGTTGCACTTGGAGGGGCGCAGTCTTGATGAACTGCGCCAGATCACAGGGTGGAACACCACCAGAATCAAGGTGCGGGCTTTCCGGGCCAGGCAACGAATGAAAAAGCATCTGGCCACGCTTTTGAAGGAGGCAGAACATGAGCAGACTTGATCGGCAACTGGGTCGGCTGTTGCGTGCGGCTGGGGGTGCACAGCGGCGGCGCGAGATTTCGCTGCCGCTGGGGTTCGAAGCGCGTGTGCTGGCCGGGTGGCGCGCATCCAAAGACGAGTTGGACATTGCACTGCTGTTTCGGATGCTGCGCGGTGGTTTGGCATTGACATCGATGCTCATGGTATTGGCCGTGGCGGCTACGTATTTCGAGGTGAACCGCGTTTCAAGAGACCTCTGGTCAATGCCAAATGCTGTCGTGCGGTCTGCGTCCGTCCAATGAACACTCTTTACCGCTACAAGACCATTATTTACCTGTGCGCAGTGTTCCTCACAGGCGTGATAGCCGGGGGCGCTGTTGGGTATGGGCTTGCGCACAAGACATTCTTGCGTCCGCCCACAAAA
>JARYMD010000285.1 GCA_029907285.1 Verrucomicrobiota bacterium
TGTATGGCTACAAATGAAATGGTAAACTGCTCCAACCAATTATTGATGAATGGCTTGTGAAGAATAATAGAAAGAAAGCGCGCTTTGACACACCGCAGGCATGGCAGAGCCGGTCTGAGGCCCGCCTCGGTAATGATGGAATGATTTGCGACGGTGACGCAGATTCTCCATTATGATGGCAAGCATGGTCCGTCTCGTAGTCTTTGCTCTTGGGATATCGAGTGTGGTTGCTCAACTGACGCTCCTGCGGGAATTGTTGGCGGCGTTCCATGGCAACGAACTCGCCCTGGGGGTTTTTCTTGGCAACTGGCTGTTGTTGACCGGGGTTGGCGCTGCGATGGGGCGGCGTGCGAAAGGCGGACGGCGGGGTGAGCGGCGGTTGATCTTGGGACAACTGTGGATTGCAGTCACGCCGGTTTTGGGGTTGCTCGCCCTGCGGGTGCTGCGAGACACCATTTTTTTGCGTGGGGCTGAGGTTGGAGCACCGGCGGCGATGTTTGGCAGCCTTGTGGTTCTGGGACCGTATTGTCTGATGTCGGGTTATCTACTGACACTTGCTGTTGCGCTGTTAAGTCACGTCGAAGGCGACAAGGGGCTGGGGACGGTGTACGTTGCTGACAGCATCGGCAGTGTGATTGGGGGGCTGGCATTTACGTTTGTTTTGACGCGGTGGCTTGATCATTTCGCGATACTATGGTGCGTGGGGTGGCTGGGCATTATCGTGGCTGCATATTGTGGGTATGTTTGGAGGAAAGAGCGGACAACACTGGTTTGGGCGTCGATAGCGGCGGCTTGGGTGGTTGTCGGTATTTCAGGTGTGGACGATTGGTCCACGCGCCGTCAGTTTCCGGGTCAGGAGATTGTTTTTGCGGGGAATTCACCTTATGGGCGCGTGATTCTGACGCGCGCGGACGGGCAACTGAATTTGAGCGCGAGCGGCGTGGCAACGCCGTTGGCTGCGGACCCGGCACGCGTTGAAGAAACGGTCCTGTGCGCTCTAGCGCAGCGGCCTGATGCGCGGCATGTGCTCCTGTTGGGTGGTGGAGTGACTGGAACGGGGCGGCTTTTGCTCGATCACGGTGTCGGTCGTGTTACTTATGTTGAACTTGATCCTTTGGTTTTGGAGTTGGGCCGCCGGTTTTTGCCCGGGAACGTCGAGGACCCGCGAATAGAGGTGTTGGCGACAGACGGACGCCGCCATCTGCGATCAACCACGAAGAGGTACGACATCGTGATAATCGACACTCCGGACCCGGTAACATCACAACTGAACCGGTTATACACAGTTGAGTTTTTTGCTTGTGTCAAGAAGGTGTTGAACCTGAACGGCGTCATCGCATTTGGTCTCAGCAGGTACGAGAATACTGTGAGCCCTGAATTGGAACGGATTCTGGCCACGGCCCACAGGACGTTGCGTGAGGTGTTCGGCCGGGTGTTGATGTTGCCGCTTGGCCGCGTGTTTTTTGTCGCCTCGGACGGCGAACTGTGCGCGGATGTCGCCGAACGGCTTAGCACAAGTCCGGGGCAGATTCAGTGGATGAGAACTTCGTACCTGCGGGCAATGCTGAGCGAGGATCGAATGTCCGATATGCAGCGTGCGGCGTTGGCGCCTGCCATGCTGAACACGGATTTTCGGCCTGTGCTGTATTTCCTGCATTTACGGCACTGGCTGAGCCAGTTTGGGAAAGAGCCGACCGTGTTTGTTGTGCTGCTTGCAGTGGCCATTGCGTTGTATGTGTGGCGGTTGGGGACTGTATCGAGGGCGGTGCTTGCGTCTGGGGTGGCGGCATCTTCGTTGGAGGTTGCATTGCTATTAGCTGTGCAAGTTGCGTGCGGTGCGCTGTATCAACAGTTGGGATTTGTGGTGGCGGTATTCATGGCCGGACTTGCCATGGGCGGCTGGCTTGGCCGTGAGGCGCTGTGGTTGTCTCCGAAGCGAAGTTTGGGTCGGCTTGTTACGGGCATTGGGCTTTACGCGGTTGTGTTGCCGTGGGCGCTTCAGTGGATAGCGGGTGGGGCGGGTGGCGTGGTTGGAATGGGTGTTGCAATGGGATGGTTTCTGTTCTTGACTGCGATTCTTGCGGTGCTGGTGGGAGCAGTGTTTCCCGTCGCCGGGCGGGCGCTGGCGGCGGAATTTGTGAGTTCAGCTTCGAGATTATACACAGCAGATTTTGTTGGGGCATGGCTGGGTGCCGTTTTGGCGGGTGCGGTGTTGATACCGGTCATTGGAGTCACAGGCATGTGCAGGGCGGTGGCGGTTTTCGTCATTGCATGTGGGATTGCGGTTCTGGCAGCGAAACGGGTTAAATGATCTCAGTTGGGCCGGGTTGGTAAAAACCATGAGCATTAAAGGTTAAAGTGGCGAGTGATGTCTGTGCAAATGTTCCAGCGTGGTGGTGCGATAATGCTGAAGACTGTCAGGTGGAGTGGATGGCCGCTATTGGCAGTGGTGATCGGATTCATCGTGACAGGCTATGCGACAAGCGGGCGGTACGGCATGGGCAAGCTGATTGACGCTCGAACGGCGATGGCGGTGCACAAGCTGTTGCATTTGCCGCTGCTGGTTCTGTTGCTTGTGCATGCGTTGCCGGCGATGTATCTTGCTGTTCGTCGATGGGGATTGTTTGCAAAGGCTAGCCGCATCAAATGCAATCCAGAGAGTCAGACCTGATCGCGGATGCCCGGGGGCGGCAACTGATGAACCGACGCAACGCGCTTCGGGTGGGGGGCGTGACCTGTGGCGCGTTGCTTGGCGCAGCGTCCATTTGGTCTCTGTTTCGGAAGGTAACCCGTGACACAGAACCGGCGGACGTTTTCAGGGGCGACGCTCCGAGCGACGAAGTATGGGCGCTATGGCAAAAGCGCGGATGGGTCAAGGAAGCAAGGCACTACATCAAACTTGAGCGCAACGTCCAGTGCAAGGTTTGCCCAAACAACTGCGTGCTCGAGCCCGGCGATAGAAGTCACTGCAGGAACAAGGTGAATCGGGATGGGACACTTTGGACGATGGCGTACGCAAACCCTTGCACTTTTCACGTCGATCCGGTCGAGAAAAAACCATTGTTTCATTTTCTGCCGGGCACGATGACATTTTCTCTCACGACATCAGGTTGTGTATTTAGATGTCTGAACTGCCAGAACTGGGAAATCTCACAAAAGAAACCCGAGGAAACCAAAGACCCGCGCGGTCCGGAGTACCAGCTCAGAACGCCTGTTCCCTCATCTCTCACGCTCGGGCAATTGCGCGCTCTGAGCTTGTTTCCCGAGGATATCGCGGCGGTTGCGGATGAATTGGGGTGTCCATCGGTTTCGTACACCTATGGAGAGCCCACGGCGTATTACGAATATGCGCAGGATTGTTCGAGAGCCGTGCGGGAGAGGAAGCTCAAGAACATCATTGTGAGCTGCGGGTCGATTGAAGAACGCCCGTTGCGTGATCTTGCGCAGTATATCGACGCTGCTCACATCGATTTGAAGGGTTTCGATGATGAGACATACCGCAAACTTAACTCGGGCAGGCTCGATCCGATTCTGAAAGCGCTTAAGACCCTGAAATCAATGGGCGTGTGGGTCGAGGTCATCAACCTGATGGTTCCGACCTATACGGACAACATCGAGGTCGTGAAACGGATGTGTGGTTGGCTGGTCGAGAACGTTGGTCCTGACACACCCCTGCATTTCTCGAGGTTTCATCCGCAACACAAGCTCACACACCTGCCGCCAACGCCGGTGAACACCCTGCTGCGTGCCCGTGAAGTTGCCAGGGCTGCGGGGCTTCATTTTGTGTACATAGGGAATGTTCTTGGAGTGCCCGAGGCGGAAACGACGTTTTGTCCGAACTGCAAACGTGCGATAATCGAGCGCGACATCTACGCGATAAAATCTTTGAAAATCGACAACGGCAAGTGCGGTTATTGCCAAAGCGTGGTGGCGGGTGTGTGGAAAGCATAGCCCGGGAACCTCACCTGAGTCACAGGTTTGTTTGCTTCTGGCCAATCGGCCGGTGAGGTTTGCAGCTTGGTTGGTATGGCGCGGGGTTTCGGCCGTGTTTCGCATATTTCGTGGTTGAAAACAGCGCGATGCAATCCGGGCAAGCCTATTACCTTTGTTGGCACCTTGGAGGAAACCTTTGCCCGCCACGCTGTCTCTTATAGAGGAGTTGGTGGCCAGATTACGATTGGCTTTCGAGGCTGGAGCTGGGTAAACTCCGTGCAACAAGCTTATGAACACGACCACATTTTCATTTGCATCGATTGCAGCGTCCATGCTTATTGTCGCGGGTTTATGCGCGCCAATCTCTGCCAGCGCGGCCGGCATCGAGAAAGTGCCATTCGGACGAGCACAAGACGGGACGGAAGTTGATCTTTACATTTTGAAGAACGACAAGGGAATGATCGCCAAGATCATGACCTATGGTGCGTTGTTGACCGAACTGCACGTTCCGGACCGCGAGGGAAGGTTTGGGGACGTGGTGTTGGGTTTTGACAAGCTTGAGCCCTATTTGAAAGGCCATCCGTATTTCGGCGCCACCATAGGGAGAGTGGGGAACCGCATCGCAAAGGGCAAGTTCACGCTCAACGGGAAGACCTACACCCTTGCGTGCAACGATGGACCAAATCATCTCCACGGGGGAGTGAAAGGGTTTGACAAGAGGGTTTGGCAGGCTGAACCGGTCAAGGTGGCAAACGGGGTTGCAGTCAAGTTCACCTACGTGAGTCCCGACGGCGAAGAAGGTTATCCGGGAACACTGACGGCCACTGTGGTTTATATCCTGACGAATGACAATGAGTTGCGGCTTGATTACAGAGCCGAGACCGACAAACCCACGCCGGTGAACCTGACAAATCACAGTTACTGGAACCTCGCGACCGAGGGTGACATTTTGAATCATCATCTTGGGCTGCTCGCTGATCATTACACTCCTGTTGATGACACGTTGATTCCAACTGGCGAAATCGCGCCGGTCAAGGGCACGCCAATGGACTTCACTTTGGCGCACCCGATCGGAGACAGGCTGCTCGACCTCACAAACAGCCCGCGAGGCTACGATCACAATTATGTCCTCAACAGCAAAGGCAAGAAACTGGCGCTGGCGGCGACCGTATATGAGCCGAAGTCAGGCCGCTTTATGGAGATTATCACTGACCAGCCGGGCATTCAGTTTTACAGCGGCAATTTCCTTGACGGGACCTTGACGGGCAAACACGGTGTCACATACCACAAGTACCACGGGTTTTGCCTTGAAACCCAGCATTTCCCGGACTCGGTCAATCATCCGAACTTCCCGTCGGTGATTCTGCGTCCGGGCAAAAAGTACAAGACAACAACAATCCACAAATTCAGCGTGCGGTAGTTGGCGTGCCGCGCATGATTTTCCGGAATGCCAGCGCCTGATTTATGCCCAAACTGTGGAGCCGAGATTCCGCAAGGGGCAAAATGCTGCCCGGAATGTGGATCGGACGAAGAAACCGGTTGGTCTGAACAGGCGCGATACGATGCTCTTGATCTTCCGGATGACCAGTTCGATCACGACGATTTTGTAAGGCGCGAGTTCGAGCCGGACCGTGTCAAGCCCCGGGGAGTGCGTTGGTTTTGGTGGTTGGTGGCGGCGGGTGTGCTGGTGGCTTTTTTGGCGTTCACGCTGCGTTTCCGCTGACCTTGGACAAGTCTTGGTTATTGGGGCGGAGCGTGGCTAGCGGTGAACAATTCCTTCTTTTCACTGAGGAATGCTGCGGCATCATAACACGCATGTTTCACACTGACATTCACTCGGTACATTTTGTTGGGATTGCAGGCATAGCCATGGCGTCGGCCGCTGTGGCAATGCGCGAACGCGGATTTGAAGTGACGGGCTCGGATCAGAACGTGTACCCGCCGATGTCAACTTTTCTGGCGAACAATCGGATCGAGGTGATG
>JARYMD010000286.1 GCA_029907285.1 Verrucomicrobiota bacterium
AGCACGAGGGCAACGAGCAATATAACGAGGAGTTTGGCCATCTCAGAGTTCTGAATAACGGATTAACCTGATGTTCAACTGCCGCACCAGCTCGCGAACACGGTCGCTCACCAGCGCTTCGAGTTCGGCACGAGACTGATCGAGGGACGGATGCGAGTAAAGCTCGTAGTCGCCCGCCGGCAGCCTTGGCATGAGACGCAGGAGGTAGTCTTCATCAACACAGCCGTTCTGCAGCAGGCCGAACACTGCGTCTGTGTGCGGGATGCGGGCTTTTCGAAGGCGCGGCTCTGCCCATGCAGACAGGCAGGCAAAGATGATCGCATGACTGCTTCGGTAAAAGTACCGGCCGCGCGCGATTTGGCAGTTGAGCCAAAAAAAGTCCCTTGTCAGGCGGATCGGCACCGGGCGCGGCATGGTGATGAAAGGGAGCAACAGGCCTGTTACTGTTGGGTGAAGGTGGATGTTAAGGTGGCCGTTTACATGATCCAATGGCAGGTCTGTTTCCTTGAAGCGATTGAACTGGGCTGCGATCTCGCGTGCCAACTGGCTGCGCAGTGTTCGGTTGAAGAAATATCGCAGTCCCGTGCGTGCCGGGTTTTCGCTGAATCTGCCCCGTTCGTCCACAAGGGCGGGTATTTGATGCTTCGGCAAACAGGAGCGGCCGCAGAGAAGCGTCAGGTGAAGTCCAACGCCCAGACCCGGGTTTGCTTTGGCGATTGCGACTGCTTCGTCGAAAGCGTTGCCCGTGACCATCAGACTGGCAGATGTCAGAATGCCCTTCTGGTGCGCCATGGCTACGGCGTGGTTTGCGGCCGAAGACTTGCCGAAGTCGTCAGCGTTGACCACGAGGCGGATGCGCCGGTCACGGGAGGCCATAGTTTGGCAGGGAGGAACGTGTCCGAATCCGCCACCACGTCCGAAACACCAGATACAGTTTCTCGAACTTGGGAATGCGGGGGCACTCAGGACCAAAGCAATTAAAGCCTGAGCGTTCCATCTTCAGCAACAGACGCCAATAAACAGCTCCCATGAGCTCGGCTGCGATCATTGAAGGGCGGTCTGTCGGCAGAAGACAATCGTTTGCCTTGCGGTAAAACTCGCGGGCGCGCCGGGCTGTTTCAGCAGCCATCGCGCGAAAACGGTCTGTGTACCTGTGTTCCAGAACCTCCTCGGGCGCGACTTCGAACCGGCGCAGACATTCCATTGGAAAATAAATGCGGCCCCGGTCGGCGTCGATTCGGACGTCTCTGAGGATGTTTGTGAGCTGGAGGGCTTTGCCGAGAAACACTGCGTATTCTTTGCAAACCGCATTCCGATAGCCGAAAATCTCGATGCTCAACAGCCCAACAACCGATGCCACCCTGTAACAATACAGGTCGAGGTCTTGCTGTGTTTGGTACCGCTGCTGATCAAGGTCCATGCCGACACCGTTGAGCAGTTCATCGAAAAGCTCCTTCGGGAGTGCGAACTGGCGCACGACGCGTTGAAGCTCGCGATTGACCGCGAAACGCGGTTCGCCTCCGGAGTAAAGCGTTGCGATGTCATGCCGCCATGCGCCCAGGGTTTTCTTTCTTTCCTCGACGGGCTGGTTTGTCTCGTCGGCGATGTCGTCCACCTGGCGGCAGAACGCGTACAAGGCCGCCATCGCAGCTCGTTTGGCCGGGGGCAACAGAATGAAACCCAAAGCGAGATTGGATTCGCTCCGGCGCGTAATGGTTTGGCTGACGGACCCGCTCAAAGTGACGGAGGCAGTTCGTCCGTTTGCCGCGGCGGAGGCAGTCCGCCCGTTTCGGCAAGAGTAGGGTTGCGCGGCCGGTGTTCTCGCCGGTGGCGCCGGCGGTGATGACGGTGTTTGTGCTCGGAGGACTCGGCCATGCCGGTTTCCACAAGAACGTGCGATGCGACTCTGAGGTCGGCGTGCCTGCGGGAACGGCGCCAGAAAAACCGCGCCCACAGCAGCAAAATCACAAGCAGCGCCAGCGCGATCCCGATCAATACCGGCACATCCTGCAAGAACGCCGGAAGACGGAATCCTCCCGCCCCGCCTGATGGCGGGACGGGCAACTGGTCAAGCGACGCCTGCGCCAAGAGTTTCATGGCGATGACCTGCGGGTTGCCAAACCGGGCTTGTCTTCAGACAAATCCTTCATGCTGATACCCAGACTGACCATGCGGTACCGGAGTTGGTTGCGGCTGATATTGAGGTATTCAGATGTTCTGGCAAGATTGTTGTTGTTCTCGCGAAGCGCAGCAAGAATCAGTTCACGCTGGTACCGATCCACCATTTCATCCAGTGAAATCCGTCCCGGGCCGGGTACGGTGGGCTCTTTATGGAGCCGGTTTTCAACAATGAAATCAGGGAGGTTTTCGGGCTGGATGGTGTTGGAAGTCTCGAGGATCACAGCGCGTTCAATGACGTTCCGCAGTTCGCGCACGTTGCCCGGCCAGTGATGAGCGAGCAACTTGCGTTGCGCGGCGGGACTGATTCCGGTGATGTGCTTGTTCATCGAGGTCGAGTAGATCGCAAGGAAATGTTCCGCCAGCAGCAGAACGTCGTTGCCGCGCTCACGCAGTGGCGGGGGTTGAAACTGCACAACGTTCAACCGGTGGAAAAGGTCCTCTCGGAACTGGTCGTTTCGAATTGCCTGCACGATATCCCGGTTTGTGGCTGCTATCAGCCGCACGTCAACGCGCAGTTCCCGGTTTCCACCCACCCGCGTGAATGTTCCGTCCTCCAAAAACCTCAGCAGCTTGGCCTGCAACGGCCGGCTCATGTCGCCGATCTCGTCAAGGAATATTGTCCCGCCATCGGCTTCTTCAACGCGCCCGATTTTCTGGCGCAGCGCGCCTGTGAACGCGCCTTTTTCGTGGCCGAACAATTCGCTCTCGAGCAACGTGTCCGGGATCGCAGCACAATTGATCCGCACGTACGGCCGATCACGCCGATGGCTCAGCGTGTGCAGGGCGCCTGCAATCAGCTCTTTTCCGGTCCCGCTTTCACCCAGAATAAGCACAGTCGCATTCGTTGGCGCCACGGTCTGGATCAATTGCCTCAAAGACCGCATTTTGGGTGATTCGCCGATTATCTGTTCGAGACCGTAGTTTTCTCCAGCCTTGGCTCTGAGGGCGGCGATTTCCTGCCTCTGCTGGTACTCACGTGCGCAGCGCTGGACTGCGTGGACGAGCTCTTCCGGAGCAAACGGTTTGGCCAGATAATCCTCGGCACCGGCCTTGATGGCTTCGACGGCGAGTTTCGGGGTGGCATAAGCGGTGATGACCAAAACCGGCAGGTTCTGACGCCGGCTTTTGATTTCCTTCAGCAGATCGTATCCGCTCATTCCGCCGAGCCGCGCGTCCGTTATCACAAGAAAAAACTCTTCCTGGTTCAGAAGCTGGAGCGCTTGTTCTGCCGACTCGGCGGCTTCGACCTCGAAACCCTCGCCTTCCATGATCGTGCGCAGCGACGCGCGCATATTGCGCTCGTCGTCAACGATCAACAACGGTGGCAAAGGCCTTTTCATTTTCGGATCGTCAACAGTGTCCTGGCGGGAAAGATTATTGTGAATCGCGATCCTTTTCCAAGCTCGGATTCGACATTGATTGTTCCGCCATAAGTCTCGACGTTGTGTTTGACTATTGACAAGCCCAGCCCGGTACCCTTTTCCCGCGTCGTAAAATAGGGCTGAAATATCTTTTCGATGTTTTCCTGGGGAATCCCGGGACCGTCATCTGCTATGCTGATTTCCACGGACCGGTTTGGTCCATGGGCAATCCTAACCCAGACATTGCCGCGGCCGTTCATCGCCTCTCGCGCGTTCTGGAGAACGTTCGCAAAAGCTTCCTGGATGTTGTTCCGATGCGCCAGCAGCGGCGGAATCCCAGGGGCATAGTCCCGGTGAATCTGGACCTCGTACTTGACCGCAGGCGGAAAAACGTTCCTTATCGCCCTGTCAAGTTCTTCTTGGAAATCGACCGCCTCGACGAACCCCTCGTTGAGTTTGGCATAACCCATCAGATCGGTTATGAGCCGGTCCGATTTTTCGACTTCTTCGCGAATGATCTGTATTTGCTGGGTTATGGTTTTACCTTCCCGGACGGTCTTTTGCAGTGTGTACGAAGCGTTGTTGATGACCGCAAGCGGGTTTTTCAACTGATGCGCGATTTCAGCGGCGAGCCTGGCAGCGGCTTCGAGTTGCTGGCGCCGCAGTTCAAGTTCGGCTTTCAACGCCGACTCTCTCTGCTGTTTCTCGAGCAGAATCTGCAAGCCGCGGCACCATGCAGCCAAGCCAACCAACAGAGCCAGCCTAATCCACATCGTTGTGCCCATCTGGCGGATGTCATCCGAAGTAATCACCGGCCCCTCGAACTCCGTGCCGGGCGGGGTCGCATCAAGCTTGGTGATGGCGATGTCGGTCAATACGCCCGCCAAATAGAACAGGACCATTGAAACATTGAGAACATATTGGGGCAGAGCGGTGTTCATGCTGGCGCAATTGCGGATGATCAGGAGCACATACAGCAGATACAGGGGGCTTTGCAGCCCGCCGGTCATCGCAACCAAACCCGCAAGAAACAGCCCGTCCACCAAAGCAATGATGAAAACCGTCCACGGCACAACCGGGAAAGAAACCTGCGCTATCCCCAGAAAAACAAAACCAGCGCCAATGTTGAACGCGAGGTAAACCAGAAAAGCATGCTGCAAAACCCGCTGCGCAAAAACCCACGTCGGGTTCTCCGGAACAACGTTTGGGTTGAGCGAATAATCCGGCGCCCACTCGCTCCAGTACAGGAAGTAGAAAAGAATCACCAACACAAGGCCCTTGACAACAAGACCAACATCGCGCTCGACAAGGACGATCCTGCGCTCCATCTGCGCGGGTTCGGACGAGACGAGCGCGCGCAAATCTCCCAGCGACCGTACAGGTTGTGCCCGTGCTTGGTGCATCCTTGTTCAACTACACAGTCTTTGCCGGCAATGCCAGCAACTCAAGAGCTCTTGCTGCAATCTTGTTCACGTCATACAGTCTCCCAACACCTTCGTATCCGCAAGCCAGAGCACCCGCCTCCGGGCCGATGAACTCCACCCCACGCTGCTGCAACGTCGCAACGTTCTGTTGTGTAGCCGGGTGCAACCACATTTTGCCGTTCATGGCCGGTGCCACAAGGACGCGTGCGTGCGGATTGAGCGCAAGCGCAATGCAACTTAACGCGTCATTTGCAAGGCCGACCGCCATTTTGGCTATGAAATTTGCGGTCGCAGGCGCCACAAGCAGCAACCGCGCCTGATCCGCCAATTTGATGTGCGCAGGCTGCCAGTCGTCCCCATCGTCGTACAGGTCGGTGATAACCTCGTTCCTTGACAATACCTTGAACGGCAATGGATTAACAAATTTCTGCGCGTCTGCGGTCATCACCACCCGCACATCCGATCCGGCTTTTGTCAGCGTGCTAGCAAGATCGATTGCGCGATGCGCAGCGATTGAACCGGTGACGCCCAGTATGACACATTTTGAATCTTGCATCGGTTTTCCTGACATTCCTACACGAAGACAGCGATAAAATCCAGTGCGCAGAGCGCATGCCCTGCCCTGCATGAACTCCTGCATGCGGGTAGGGCGGGCCGTCCCCGGCGCGCCGTACCTATGACACGCAGTTTTCATTTCCGCGTAAACGCGGAACAGCTCTGGCAGCGATGGGTTGTCCCGCGCATTGGGCGATGCCGCGCCCGCGGCCGTCAGAGTCCCGTCTTTAGGCGGCTCTTGAATTAAGCACTCATTGTGCAACAGCCCCTTTGTACGTTGAACGTTGAACGTTGAACGTTGAACGTTGAACGTTGAACGTTGAACGTTGAACGTTGAACGTTGAACGTTGAACGTTGA
>JARYMD010000287.1 GCA_029907285.1 Verrucomicrobiota bacterium
ACTGGCGTGCAACGCGCACATCGGAAGCATCCATTTCCGCTGCAAATACGCCTCGACGCCGTCCACCTCTGCTTCGCTCAGTTCCCGATCGTATATGATTACCTCCCCAAACCCGCCGGCAAAACACCGATCCGTCATTTCCCTGTCCCACGCCAGCGTGTTCGCCCGGCAATCAGCGCCGGTAACCAAAGACAGGACTGACCAGTTCGGCGGCAACCGCGTCGCATCAGGCCTTGCTGTTTCTCCATTCAATCTCATCCGTCCATAGATCACAGCTTTACTCGCATTGAAAACGCCAAACAACAATCGAGCTTCCCCGGGATGAAAATCATAGAAAACAGTGTCGCCAAGCATCGGGCGATAGTGCGTCAACGCAGTCCGATCCGCCTTCGCCACCCAAAACACGGCCCGAATATTCCCCAGCCGCGGAAACTGCAGACCGTCATCCTCGCCATCAAACCACAAGTGCGGCAAACCTGTGAGAGCGTCCGTCCTGTACTCCGGACGCCGCCCCGCCGAGGCCTGGAAAGCATCGTACGACTCGTGCACCTGCGGACGCGCAAGCCGCCACTTCTCCTGCAAATACTTTTCTACGCTCCGCCGCTCTTCGTCCGAAAGAACACGATCGAACCCTATCACCTCCGCAATATCACCCCACCAATACCGCCCAGCAAGGTACCTGTCCGTGCCCAATGTGCTGGCCCGAAGCGGCGTTGACGCCACAGTCGTCACCAGGTTCATCTCCGACGGCAACGCCACCATCGTGGGCATCACCAGCTCCCCGTTCAGCCATGTCAGAGCCCCGCCCGTCGCAGCCCTGATAGCAGCATACGACCAATAAATCCGACCAAAATCGCCCCTGTGAAAATCATACGCGGTCTCGTCACCAAGCAACGGACGGTACCCATCCGGCGCTTCAGGCGATTCGCGCCCAACCCACAACACAGTCCGCAGTTCTTCCAAACGCGGAAAAGTCAAATACCGGCCCTGCCCATCAAAGCTGACCACAGACAAACTGCTCGCCGGGTCCACCCCGACAACAGGCCGCGCCGCTGGATTGTCTTGAACCGCGTGGTTGCCCGCCCCGCTCTTGTCCTCCCACCGCGCAACCTGCTTCTCTATCGTTCTCAATGTGCTTCTGTCGGATGCGTCAAACCACAAACACAACCCGGCAAATTGATCCGGCGATTTCGCCGTTTCCGAAAAACGCGGCGGAACACGCCCGCTCCGGTCCCGCCAAACAGCCACCTTGCCGTCCTCCAAAACAACACTTCCCCTGTCAGTAGCATCCAGCCACAACGCTAGCCCTGCAATCTGATTAGGTGCAATCGCCGCATTCGTCTGATTGACAGCCGTGCCGGGCGGAGTGCGGCGATTCTTCCCGGAAGTAAAAACGAGCACAGCGCTCCCAGGCTCGACCCTCACAGACGGGAAAACCCATTTGAACAAATCGCGAGGGTCATCCGACAGCCCGTAACCTCCAAGGTCAATGCTCTCAGAACCGCTGTTAACCAACTCAACCCAGCCCGGATAGTCGCCGTCCTCGTCCATGAGCACGCTGTTGTCCACCGGCATCACCTCGTTCAGTTCGACACCTCCGCGACCGGAAACTGCACCAACCAGCAAAATGACAACCAACGCAAAACCCCGGACTTTGTCTATCGTCGGCAATCTCATTGTGCCACCGCATCAAAAATGAAAACTACGATCCCGTACCCCAAAGCAAGCAATGTTTAAGCCATGTTCCCAACAAGCATCGATCACACGATGCTTCATTTCCCGGTCATTGTATCGAATTCCATCTCCAGTCCCAAAGCGAATTCAGTTGGAATTCAACAAATGGCTTGCGAGGTGCCCGAGCCAGATAGGCGCTTGCCCGGAACGGTGAATCCAACTAGACTCACCACATCATATGGGCAAAATCTTCTTTGGCGTTAACATGGAGTTCGTGCGGCATGCCGACAAATCGTTCGAATGGGGCGTGGCCAAAGCCGCCGAACTTGGTTACACACACGTCGAACCAATGGTCCACCTCGGACGTGAGCTGTTGAGCGAAGCCGGGTATTTCCACAGCGTTTCCATGCTGGATGATCCTCTCCGCATCAAACGCGCCTGCGAAAAGGCCGGCGTCAAGCTGTCCGGACTCTCCGCACACACCCCGCTCACCAAACCCGAAATCGGCGTTGAATACTTGAAACAGGCGATCCGCTTCGCTGCAGAATGCGGCGCACCTGTGGTCAACACCGACGAAGGCCCAAAACAACCATGGACAACTGAAGAGGAGGATTTCGTTCTGATGCGTTACACGCTGATGGAAGCCGCAAAAGTCGCAGAACCCCGCGGCATTCTCATCGGCCTCGAATGCCATCAGCAGTACAGCAAAACCCCGGACGGACTCGACCGCATTCACCGCCTCGTCAAAAGCCCCGTCATCGGCATCAATTTCGATACCGGCAATTCGTTCCTCGCCGGACAAGACCCGTACCAGTGGCTGCGGCATGTGGTCGGCCGTCTGGTTCACCTGCACGCAAAAGACATTTCGATCGAACACAGCAAAGCCGAGCGCGGCAAAGTCACCGGCACCCCGGTCGGTTGCGCGTGCGGCGATGGTGTAATCGATTGGACGCGCGTCATTCGCCTCTGCAAACAGGCCAGGCGCGACATCGTGCTTTCAGTCGAATGCGGCACCATCGAACAAGCCGAGCGATCGATCAAACATCTCAAGAGCGTTGCTGCCAAAGTTTAACGACCCGGGCAAGGGACCAAGATCGGCCCGAGCCGGTCCCGCAATTCTGGCACCGAATGCACAATCGGGCAGAGGCGCAACCTCGCCGGACAACCCCGGGCCATTTCGCATTGAATCGCACCGCGCGAAATCGCTTTGCTCGCAACCTTCGCTCTGGCATAACCCTCCCATGCACTGTTTTTCCCGGATAGGCAGAAACCTGTACTGTGAAAAAGTGCCATTGCGCGCGCTCGCCGAGCGCTTTGGCACGCCCCTTTACGTCTATTCCCAGTCAACTCTTGAACATCATTATCAAAGCCTCGACGCCGCACTGCACCCGCTTGATCATCTCGTCTGTTACGCCGTCAAGGCCAATTCAAACCTCGCCGTGCTCCGCACATTCGCAAACCTCGGGGCAGGTTTCGACATAGTCAGCCACGGCGAACTCCGCCGTGTTCTCGCCGCAGGCGGCGATCCGGCGAAGTGCGTGTTCGCAGGCGTTGGAAAAACCGAAGATGAAATCGAGTTCGCGTTGCGCAACAACATTTGCTGTTTCAACGTCGAAAGTGAACCCGAACTCCAACGAATCAATCAAATCGCAGCACGACTGAAAAAGGCCGCGCCCGTGGCGATCCGCGTTAACCCCAACGTCGAAGCCCACACACACGCCAAAATCACAACCGGCACTTACGAGAACAAATTCGGCATCGCGCTGGACCATGTCCTTGGCGTTTACGACAAAGCCGATCGATTGCGCCACATCAGAATCCGCGGCGTCCAAATGCACATTGGATCGCAGATCACTTCTGAAAAACCGTTCGTCAGCGCCGTCAAACGAATGCTTCCCTTGGTCCAAGTTCTCAAAGCCGGGCATCACGTCGAGTTTTTCAGCGTCGGCGGCGGAATCGGCATCGTGTACGACCCCGCGCTTGAAAGCGGCAAACCCCAATGGTGGAAGTCAAAACAGGCAAAAGGCGTGATCACAGCGGACTCTTACGCCCGCGCCCTGCTGCCGTTGCTCCAGCCGCTCGGATTGCGAATAGTGCTCGAACCCGGCCGGTTCCTTGTTGGCAATGCCGGCGTACTCATCACGCGCGTCCAGTACATCAAACAAACCGCCAACAAACGGTTCGTCATCGTCGATGCCGCAATGAACGACCTCATACGCCCGGCGTTCTACGATGCTTACCACGAAATTGTGCCATTGTTCTCCAGACCAGGTTCCCGGTTCCCGGCAGATGTCGTCGGCCCGGTCTGCGAATCCGGCGATTATTTCGCAAAGCAACGACCACTTCCGCCTGTCAAGGAGGGCGACTATCTTGCCCTGATGAGCGCGGGTGCATACGGCTCCGTCATGGCATCCAACTACAACAGCCGCCCATTCCCACCCGAGATAATGGTAAAAGGGCGCAAAGTTTCTATTGTTCGCGACCGCCAACCAATCGAAGAACTCTGGCAGCACGAACATATGGCCGCGTGGCAAAAAGATTAGTGCAATCAAAGCGTTGAACGAAGCACCCGCGCTAGGAGCGCGGTCGTCCCCGGCCGCATCAACACGATGACCGATCATACGCCAGTTTCAATCACGCAAATCTGGCGCCCAAACATACACCGATTGGGGGCGGCCAAGAATGCCCGCGCTCCCACAACGCGCTGGAGAAAGCAATCGCGCTAGGAGCGCGGTCGTCCCCGGCCGCATCAACACGGTGACCGATCATACGCCAGTTTCAATCACGCAAATCTGGCGCCCAAACATCCATCAGCTCGTGGCGGCGACGAATCGCCGTGCTCCTCTCACCAGCTTTGGCAGGCCAAGGAATTAATTCGCTTGAATGCCTCCCACATCAAACCTCGTCGGTCCAAGGTAGAACCCCACCAAAAACTTTCATCGCGAGTGCGCAGTCCGATCCAGCAGCTCAAGAAATTGTCGAGGTGACAGAATGCGGATGCCCTGGTACTCCTTGAGCACAAGCAGATCAGAGTCGCCTGTCACGATGACCTCAGCTTGAGCAGCGACCGCAGTGGCGAGGACTACGTCGTCGTTTCGATCACGGCAGATTTGTGCCGTGAGTGGGGCGGGTTTCACCACAACCGCCCGACGCCGCAATTCCGTGACAAACGAAGTCACTGCCGGTGTTATGCGCAACTTGCGTTTGAGAATGTCATCCAGTTCGTTGAGCAGGGGTTCAGAGGTCACCACTGCATTCGCACGGGCGACCCGGCGAAAAACCTCATGGCAGAACCCCGATGCAGCCAATGCAGCAAAGACGATATTTGTGTCGAGGACAACCCTCACGAGATGAGCTTGAAGACATCCTCGTCATCGTAAATACCGAATCGGCGTGCTTGCGGCACCAGATCGGCGCGGGCGGCTTCGAAGGCATCGAGGAACTGCTCTGTGGCAAGCGCCTCCCGCACATACTGGCTCAGAGTGAGGCGCCGTGCCCGAGCGGCTGCCTCAAGCTTTCGTCGCATTCCCCTGGGAACGCGAATGGTCAGGATTTCATCCATGCGTATGACATTGCCATACCAGCGTATGGCGGTCAAGAAACTCGTCGCTCGGTGCGGCCAAGAATGGCCGCGCTCCCGCAGCGCGCTGGAAAAAGCAACGCCGCCGGGAGCGCGGCCGTACCGGCCCGAAACCGTCGAGTTTGATTTGACTGCATCGGATTCTCACTCAACACTTCGGGCCATGCGCATATTTAAAGCAGCTCGTTCAATCGGTCTCTCGATTGCGTGCGTTGCGTTCTGTGTCATCGCATTCACACAGACACCGTCAAGGGCACTGGAAACCAAGCCCGCAGACCCGTTCTTCGCAAAATTCAATCCGGTCAAAGCCCCCGCCCCCGCCGGTCTCCTGCTCAAACCCGGCGACAGAATCATGATCTGCGGCGATTCAATCACCGAGCAACGGATGTACTCCCGGATAATCGAAACTTACCTGACAGTTTGTGTCCCGGAACTCCAGGTGGCAGTCCGCCAGCTCGGATGGAGCGGAGAAAAAGCCCCGGGGTTCCTCGCTCGAATGACAAATGACTGCCTGAGATTCGTCCCAACCGTCGCCACTCTCTGCTATGGAATGAACGATCATGAGTACCGCGCCTTCGAGCCCGAAATAGGGCGCCGTTATCG
>JARYMD010000288.1 GCA_029907285.1 Verrucomicrobiota bacterium
TGCCATCAAAGCTCGAGGACGCAATGAGCTTGCTGTCGGGCGAACACGCAACAGCGGTTACACTGTCGGTATGTACGCCTTTCCTCCAAACGATGTCAGGACTGCCCTGCCCAACAGCCGACCCGCCCAAACACAGGATCGACAGACAGGATAAACCCAGCGCCAGCCCCGGCATGTTCCGCCGCGATATACGAATGTTCATGTTTGTCTTGTATGCATTTAGCTTGCCAGACCTCAGTCAGAAGACGCTATTGCCACACAGCAACCGCCAAAACCCGGTTCAAACGCGCAGGAAAATCTTCTTTCGGTAGAGAAAGTTCACGAACCAGAACATCAACAGCAGCCCAACAATGCTCGCGAGCATGTCACCTGCCCCCTTCAGCACATGCTCGTTAAGGTACATCTGAACATCACCTCCGGCCAGGCGCGCAGCCAGTCTCCTGAACCCGCCAAGGAAATTGCTCGCAAGATACACGGTGATCGAGTTCATCCCAATCCAGACGAACGGCTGGCACCACCACTGGACCTTCAACACGTCCACTACAAGATAGAAAACCCCAAGCAAAACCGCGCTGTACCCCCCGGCAACCAGCACATAAGATGACGTCCAGATTTTCTTGATCACCGGAAACAGAGGATGCCACAACCACCCGAGCACCGCTGCGCCGACGCCACAAGCAATCAACAGTGTCACTTTCCGCGACTGGCTCACCGTGGAATCGTTCAGCAAAAGCCCCGCAAACACTCCCAGCAGGCACGTCACCACGGCCGGCAGCGTGCTCAATATGCCCTCCGGATCAAAAAAAACGTCGTATTTCCGCCCAGGCAAATACTTGAAATCAAAATGATTCGCCAAATTCAGCCCTTTCTCGAACTTGCCAGTCACCCGATTCGTGGTGGCATTGAACAGCTTCACCGCTGTCGCCCACGCCGCACTGTCCTTGATCGCTGACGGATTCCCCGGCTCTCTTAACAGTGCCGCGCCCTTCGAGTCGCCCAACCGTTCCGCAAGCGCCGCCAAATTGTCCTTGTCGAGCCGAATGTCGCGCACCGGAATCAACGCAAGCCATGCCCAGTAACCCAGCAGTATTGCAAGAGCTGCAACTCCCAGCGCGCGCGGTTTCAAAAAACAATACAAAAGCCCGGCTAACATGTAGGCCAGCCCTATCCGATTCAGCACACCCATCAGCCGAATGTCGGGCCACGGACTGCTCAGGCCGCCGTAATAAATGATCCCAAGAATAAAAAGCACCACGCCACGGCGGATCACCCGCTTCACCGCTGCCCCACGCCCCGCTTGCGCAATTATCCGATTCAGCGAAAAAACCAGCGACACCCCCGCCATGAACACAAACAACGGAAAAATCAAATCGTAAAACCTGAACCCTTCCCACTCGACGTGCTCGAGCTGCCGGGCAAGGAACTGGACAGGCTTGGAAGGGCTCATCCGGTTCAACGCCCAAACAAGCGACTCCGCCCCTATGATCCAGAACATGTCGAACCCGCGCAGAGCGTCCAGCAACATCAGCCGTTGGGGGGCAGAGGCGGAATCAGCAGTTTCACTCATGGCAACAATTGGGCGAACATCTATTGGAAACCCCCGCGCCAATCAAGAACAAACAGCGAGCCCGGCACTTTATCTGCACTTTATCTTGCGTCGTTTTTTAGCGACAGCGGCTGAGAGATTTGGCAAACTCACATTACACTGGTTGTCTGCGCAGCCAAAAGGAATGTTGATGAGCTGACCAGACCGACGACCGTGAACACAGGCGAACCTTATGAACGGCACAAACAGAATGACACTCACGCGGCGTGATTTCCTCCAACGAACAGCAATCGCGGCCGGCGCAGTCGGCTTGCCGTGCATCATCCCGTCCTCTGCCCTTGGACGCCGCGGGTCGGTCGCCCCCAGCGAGCGAATCGTCATGGGTGGCATCGGCATGGGCGGCCGCGGTTCATACGATCTGGGCTGGATATTGACGGAACCGGATGTGCAATGGGTCGCGGTCTGCGACCCCGTCAAGAGCAGACGCGAAGCCGCAAAGAATGTTGTGGACAAGAAATATGGCAACACCGATTGCGCCGCTTATTCCGACATGCGCCAGTTTCTGTCCGAACGGACAGACGTGGACGCGGTGTTGATTGCGACAGGCGATCGCTGGCACGCGCTCGCTTCGGTGCTCGCAATGCGCGCAGGCAAAGACGTCTATTGCGAAAAACCCGCCTGCCTGACCATGGCCGAGGGCCAAATGGTCGTTGAAACCGCCCGCAGATACGGCCGCGTTTACCAAACCGGCGCTCAGCGCCTCAGCGAAGCGAATCATGTCTTCGCGATTGAAATGGCCCGGACAGGCCGACTTGGCAAGGTGCACACGGTCTATGCCGACTGCCGCTGGCGGGATGGAATGCGCCACGACTGGTTGCCCGCAGAGCCGGAGCCGACAAAGGGCGAAGTTGATTGGGACTGCTGGCTCGGCCCGTGTCCGTGGCGCCCTTACAACAGCGCCTACGTGAACGGCGGAGGCTGGTACCACTTCTACGATTTCGCGACCGACGTCGCAATGTGGGGAGCGCACACGGTCGCACAGGCCCTGGCCGGACTCGACATGTCCAGCGTCCACACGATCGAGTTCGAATACGCCGGGCCCGACGCGACCATGGTGACGCATCTGTCAAATGGCGTGAAGCTCGTGCTGTTTCGTGTGCAGGGCTCGGTGTGGGAGCCCTGCGAGTATTGGCATGGCGCATGCGGCGAACGATTCGACGGCCCGGAAGGTTGGGCCGCGGCCGCTGACGGTTATTCGCGGCCGGATGTTTCGTCCCCGTCCCTGCTGCGTGAATACAGGAAAGTGCTCGCCGAGTACGTGGCTCGAACGCAGCGGCCGTTCAACCACGTGCGTGATTTCCTCGATTGCGTCAGATCACGGAGACCCACCGTCGCCAACCCCGAGGTGATGTACAGGTCAATGATCATTTGCCTTGCAGCGGACATTTGCGAGCAGTTGAAACGCGGCTTGAAATTCGATCTGCGGAAAGCCGAGTTTGTCGGCGACCCTGAAGCCAATCGGATGCGCTCACGCGCAATGCGTCCCCCATATACATTCTGAACCCTCGACCACACACCATGAAAAAACTTCTGATTGCACTCTCGCTTCTGGCGTCCAACGCGTTCGCCCAGGAAGACAAAGCCCTGGCCGTTCTCAGGTCAGATGCTTCCTTGAGAGAAAAAGCCGAGGCATGCCGCGAACTGGCCCGCGTGGGAACCAGCAAATCTGTGCCGACACTCGCCCAGATGCTTGCTGAAGAGTCGTTGTCGCAAATGGCCCGGCACGCACTCGAACAAATACCGGACCCATCTGCAAACGCCGCGCTCCGCGATTCCCTTGCCAAGGTCAAGGGGCGGCTGTTGATGGGTGTGATCCACAGTCTGGGCGTCAGGAAAGACATTGACGCTGTGCAGCCGTTGAGCGTGTTCTTGGCCGATCCGGACCCGGCTGTGGCTGATGCGGCGGCGCGTGCATTGGGCGGCATTGGAGCGCCTTCCGCGCCAGTGCTCGAAAAAGCTCTCACGCAAGGTTCCACCGCCAACAAATCGGCCATCATGGAAGGATTGTTCAGGTGCGCGGAATCAATGTCCAACAGCGAAGCCGCCAGAATATACGAAATGATTCGGAATTTGCCCGATCTGCCGCAGCAAATGCGCGTGGCAGTTTTGCGGGGCACGGTGAGATGCCGCGGCGCCGAAACTGTCCCGCTGCTCATCGAATCGCTTAGAACCGAATCTTACGTGTCAGCAGCCAATGCGATAAGGATGCTGGCTGAAATACCCGGACAGGAAGTGACAAAAGTGCTCGTTGCAGAACTCAGCAGCGCAAAGCCGGACGTGCAGATTCTCCTGCTCCATGCGCTCGGCAATCGGGGCGATAACACCGCGAGCGCAGCGCTGGTGCCGTTGGCAAAGGATGGCCCCCAAAACGTGCGCGTGGCGGCTATCCGAAGCCTCGTCCAACTCGGCGCACCAGCTTCAATTCCTGTGTTGGTCGATCTGGCCAAGGACCCGGCACCAGACGTGTCAAACGCAGCCCTGGCCGGGCTCACGGGCTTTCCAAACAAACAGGCCGACGACGCAATGCTCACTCTCCTTGAAGAGAAAAACACGAAGCTGCGCCTTTCGGTTATCGACGCCGTTGCTCAGCGCCGCGTGAAAGCAGCAATACCGGCATTGATCAAAATCGCCGCCGAAGCTGACACCGACGTCGCAGGCCCGAGTTTCCAAGCGCTTGGCGAATTGGCCGAAGAAAACGATGTTCCTTCGGTGGTCGGCGCTCTGGTCCAAACCCGGGCCGTTGCCGCCGCCGAAACCGCTTTGGCCGCCATCTGCGCCAGGCAACCTGACCGAACAGGCTGTGCTGATTCGCTTTTGGGCGGCCTCGCCAGGGCACAGGGCGAACCGAAACTCGTGCTGTTGCGCGTCCTTGGGACTGTCGGCGGCTCGAAAGCGCTCGCTGCAATCCGCGCTGCCGCGCATGAATCCGACGCCGCAGTCCGAGAAACGGCGCTGCGTGTTCTGTGCGACTGGCCAACGCCGGAAGTTCTGCCTGACCTCGCGCAAATCGCACAGGCTTCTGATGACGCCAAGTTCAAGATACTCGCACGCCGGGCACAGCTTCGGTTGATCCCTGCTCAAGACGCGCCCGATGCACAGAAAGTCTCGCAGTTGAAGCAAATCATGGCCTCGCTCGAACGGCAGGAGGAAAAACGGCTTGCGCTGGCTGCGCTGGCCAGTATTCACACTGAAGACTCGCTCCAAGTGGTGGCACAATACCTGGCCGCCGAGGGACTCAACGAAGAGGCCGGCGACGCTGCCGTCTCAATCGCCGAGCAAATCGCCGCAAGCCATCCAGCCTCGGTCGCTGCCGCAATGAGATTGGTCAAAACCAACAACAAGAAGCTCGCCGAGCGCGCCCAGCAGGTGCTTTCACGCGCCGAAGCCGCAGCGCGTGAAGAGGGATTCAAACCAATTTTCAATGGCAGAGACCTCACCGGTTGGGACGGGAAACCCGGTTGGTGGAAAGTCGAAGATGGCGCCCTGACAACCGAAAGCACGCCGGACAAACCGTGCAAAGCACCCAACTACCTGATCTGGCGCGGCGGGCAACCGGCCGACTTCGAATTGCTGGCCGATTTCAAACTCAGCCTCGAAGGCAATTCAGGCATTCAAATCAGGTCCGAGGAACGCCCTGACTGGGACACGTTTGGTTACCAGGCGGACATGACCGGGAACGGCGAGCTGATCGGTTTCATTTATCATCACAGCCGTGGTCTGGTTGCCGGCCGCGGCGAAAAGGTAGTGTTCGCTCCCGATGGAACAAAAACGGTTGAACGGATCGGTGACGCAGCCGAACTGCTGAAGCACTTCAGGCAGGGCGACTGGAACACGTACCGCATTGTGTGCCGCGGCAGCGACATTGCGTTGTACTTGAACAGCGTGCTGATGTGTCAGGTCACCGACCGCTCAAATCAGGCGGCCCCAAAGGGGATCATTGCCCTTCAAATGCATCCCGGACCGCCCATGAAAGTCCAGTTCAAGAACATTCGCCTCAGGGAATTGTCAAGGTAGCGCGCGCCGTCTCTGGCCCCCATATTTCCCAGCCCGGCATAGCCAGAACCAAATTTGCCCCACGGGCACTGCCCCGGCTCTTGCACCCCCTCGGGCTGTCAGCGATGCCGGGCTGCGAAATATCCCCTGCGACTCCGTCGCAAGGCAGAGCGCGCTGGTCCCAATGGTTTCTCACGCGCTGCCACGGATGCAGTGGGCGTTGGTCGGCGCGAAGCGCTTGGAGTGCGGCAGCCT
>JARYMD010000289.1 GCA_029907285.1 Verrucomicrobiota bacterium
TTCCGATCCGCAGTTGCCGAAGTCTGCGGAGGAACCCCTCAAATGCCGACATGGGGACAGACACGTTGTTCGCGCATAAGAACAAAGCGGCAGCAAGCTGCCGCACTCCAAGCGCTTGGCGCCCGCCAACGCCCACTGCATCAGCGGCAGCGCCGCGTGCAGTGGGGGCTTGATCAGCGCGCTCTTCCCAGCGACGGAGTCGCAGGTCAAGAATTCCCGAAGTGAAACGAGCGCGCAGTTGACGTCAACAGCCGCATGGAACACTATGTCGCGCCGTTAGCCGCTTCAGAAGGCCAAAAGCAAATGTCACAAGCCAGCGCTGCAACACGGCGGGATGCGGCAGCGAGCGAACAATCCGGGCGATGGACCGGCGCTGGGTGCAGAGATAGGGGTTTGTCGCGCCGCGCTGTCTAGGGCGACTTCGTCGCCCGAGGGCAAGAAGTTGAGATCGGGGCCCGAACCGTTCGGAATTGAAGCATTGAACGATCAGAGAATTTGCGATGGCGCCAGAAGTGTTCCATGATAGCAGTTCGGCCGGACAGAATGTAACGCCAGATCGACCAAGGCTTGATGCTGACATCGTTTGCGTCGGTTTTGGCCCTGGCTCTGCTGGATTTCTCGCGGCGCTCTCGAAGAAGATCGTGCGCGAAGACGGCACGTTCCGTTTCGAAAGTTCCGTCGCGCCCGGCCAGCCTCTGCAAATAATCTGCTACGAGCGCGCGGACGACATCGGATTCGGTGTTTCAGGTCTTGTGACTCGAGCGCGCGCACTGCGCGAGACGTTTCCCGGCCTCGAAACTGCCGGCATACCCATGGCCGCAAGCGTAACCGAAGAGAGAATTGTGTATTTGCTTGATCCTGTGGGGGCAAGCAGGCGGTCATTTGGAATTCAAGTTGCCGACGGTCTGTTCAGGCTTTTTGGCACTGTTGGACTGTTCAGAGACGCCGCCTTTGAACTGCCATGGGCTCCGGCGTTTCTTCACAAGAAAGGCGGCATGGTATTTTCGCTGGGCCAATTCATGCAGTGGGTTGGGGCGCAAATCATGAGCCTTGGCGTCGCGCAGGTTTGGCCGGGTTCGCCCGTTGCCGGGCTTGTGTTCGAGGGGGACAGGGTGGCTGGTGTGCGGCTTGCTGATCAGGGCGTGGACAGGCACGGCAACCCTGCGGACGGTTACACGCCCGGGATGGAAATACGGGCGGCTTTGACGGTGGTCGGAGACGGTCCCACAGGCCGAGCCGGACAACAACTTGACGAACGGTTTGGCATGCCGCCGGGCCGTCGAGCCTCAGATTGGGCCGTGGGCATGAAAGTCGTGATTGACCTGCCAGCGGGCTCGGCGCTGAAACCCGGCACTGTTATTCACACAATGGGTTTCCCCGAACCCGAGATTTTCGGTTTCTTGTACGCCCATCCAGATAACGTTGTGTCGCTTGGCATTTTTGTGCCGTCGTGGTTCGACAGCCCGGTGAGAACAGCCTACCGGTACATGCAGCATTGGATGTTGCACCCCTATTTGTGGCGGCACATCGCGGGCGGAAAAATGCGGTCCTGGGGCGCAAAAACAATAGCCGAATCAGGCCGTAGCGGTGAGTCTTACCTTGTCGGAAACGGCTGGGTGCGGATTGGCGAATGCAGCGGGAGCACGAACGTTCTTACCGGGTCTGGCGTTGACGAGGCATGGGCAACCGGGACCCTTTTGGCCGAAGCGGTCGTCGAGTTGCTCGAGTCAAAACAGCCTTTCACCCGGGAAAACCTCGAACGGACCTACGTGCGGCGTCGGCGCGAAAGCTGGATCGAACGTGAAGCGTCGATTGCCGAGCATTCGCGGGACGGTTTCAGGCGCGGCTTTGTGCGCGGGCTTATTGGAATGGCGATGGCAGGGCTTACGAACGGGCGGCTGTCATTGAAAACAAGTCCGATCCCGCAATCGGAACAGGTGCTCACATTGGAGCAATACTGCCGAGGCCGCATAAGCCCCGACGAATTGGCCCGGATTCGAAACAAATGCCGCACTGATGGCGTGCCTCTGCACGATGCAATCATGGACAAGCTTGGCTGGCCGCAGATTCAATTCGACGGTCAATTGTTGGTGTCGCATCAGGACGCGTTGCTGCTTGGGGGCAAGGTTCAAGCGCCGGCCGGCTATGCTGATCACGTTGCGTTCAGGCAGCCTGTATTGTGCAAACAGTGCGAAAGAAAGGTGTGCATCGAGATGTGCAGCGGCCAGGCGATCGCGCCGGGTCCGGAAGGTGTGCCTGTGTTCGATCGCGACAAGTGCGTTCATTGCGGTGCTTGTCTTTGGAACTGCACCATGGAGATTCCGGGCGGTCCGGGCCAGGCAAACATCGAGTTCAAGGCGGGCCCGGGCGGCCTTCACTCGGCTGAGAACTGACAATTCTTGCCATCGCGAAAACAAGGCCACGCAGTGTTGACGGTTCGCTTACAATAGGCCGGTTAACATGTAATGGCGATTGAAGGAGGGCCTTGTTACGCTCACCACATAAGGCGCGACGAAGCCGCAGGAAAGGCATCGTCGCACACAGAAGTCAATCGTTGGAACCGGCGGCTGAACTTGTTTCGGCTGCGGGCATTGAAGATGCGGACAGTTTGAGGCGACTGTGCAGACTGTCCGAGATAGCCGCATAAACAGCCATGAAGACAATAAAGAAGAATGAGTTGTTCGACCACATGAGCGTGTTCTTGAAAGAACGCGGGATTGAGCTGAAGGAAGGTTCATACACCGACCGCATCCGGAAGGGTTGCGAGTTGCTGGCCGAAGTCATCAACTGCACGGAGCGCGGGATTGCCGAAGCGGCTGCTCAGATGGATCAAGGGTTGGAGCGCATGCGAGACATCATCCATCGCAAGACAGCACCGAAACGGCCTCCGGCTGCATCGCCGCGCGCAAAATCGAAAGGCTCCCGCCGTCCGAAATCCGCGCGGAAAACCCAAAAAGCCTGAAAGGCAGCAGCCCTGGCTGAAGTGTTGCTCGGCCACCTTGGTGGTTGGCCGGTGAGATTTCCGGGCCGGGGAGATCAACTGTTTCCGGCGGGGTGAAATCAGATCAGAACCCAGTCACCTGACGTCGTGCATGGTTGCTGGTTGAGGTCTTGTCCTTGGTTCACCGGCGACGGTTCATACTCCATGGTTCCTGACCCGTCGTTGTGAGAGTATCTACTTTATGGCCGCGAGCGTGATTTTCTCCGGCTCGAAAATTACGCGGCGTTCGCCCTGCTCGACCTGGCCCAGTTCGAGGAGTTCGTATCCGGCTTTTCGGCCGGTCTCGATGGTCCGGTCCACCTCTTTTTCGGGCACGAAAACGTAGAATCCAATTCCCCAGTTGAAGGTCGTGAGGCAATCCTCAAGGGTCACGCCAATTTCACGCATGAACTGGAACAGCGGGGGTATTTCGCTGACCCAGCGTTTGACGCGGTATGTGAACGGCTTTTTGGCGTAGGCAATTTTCGCAAGACCACCGCCTGTTCCGGCAAGGAGCCCGTGAATCTCGATATTGTTTTCCTGAAGAGCTTCCACGAGCCGGACGTACGACCGGGTTGGAACAAGCGCTTCTTCACCAAGTGTCCGGCCGTTGGGAAGCAGGTGCAGAAACTTGTCTTTGAGTTTCAAAGCCTGATGTATCACCAGTGAAACCCCGTTTGCGTGGAGTCCCGAAGATGTCGCGCCAACAATGCGATCGCCGACAGCCAGTTTTTGGCCGGTCACAATCTTGTCCGGAGGCGCAATAATTCCGATCACACAGCCTGAGAGCGATGGAGCGCTGCGGACAGGCGGCTCGGCTTTGACCAGATATCTGAGGGCGGGCGATTCACCTGCCGGAAGAGCCATGCCACATATTTTGCAGGCCTGATAAAAGCTTTCTGCCAGGTCCTTGCTCCGTTTCTCATCCATGAACCATTCACTGTCGCCGGCGGCGACTTCGTCGGTGTAAATGACGGGCAATGCGCCCTGGCAGATCACGTCGTTGGCTGCCATCAGGGCTGTATCGATGCCGATTCCGTCGTAGTAGGTTCTTCCGGTTCCGGCGTGCTGGTACATCCATTCGGCGATCCAGTTCTTGTTGCCCAGTCCCTCCTGTGTTGCGCACCAGAGATGCGGTGTGGGCCGCACATACCGATATGCCACGCCGTGTGTGCCCAGTGTTGCGGGTTCCACGTGCACACCGCGTTTGTTCGGGAACGCAAGAGTGCGTTTGCCGGCGTTTACCATTGCCATTTTGAACGGCTCGATCTTCGAGTAATCAACGCCGGCTTTTGCATACTCGCTTTTTACGGTCTGTTTGGACATTTGATTATCCCTGTTGCAGCTCGGCCAGGCCAAGAAGTTCACTTGCAACCGGACCGGCCGTTCATTTGGAAAAGGCTGAGTGGAGCCAGTTGTCGGATTCGAACCGACGACCTACGGTTTACAAAACCGTTGCTCTACCACTGAGCTAAACTGGCTCGCGAAAGCAATGGAGTATCGGCTATTTGCTCCCTTTTGGCAAGGCCGCAGCCCGGGAAAGCTCAACAACGCTTTTGCGAGTTGATCGATTTGCTGAGCCGTGTGTTCGCTGGAAATCACAAAGCGGAATCGATTCGATGCGGCACTGCCGGGATAGCGCGCCGGGGTCGGATAAATCCCGTACGCCAACAGATGTCTTCGGAACCGGCCGACAGCGGACGGGTTGGAGTCAATCTGCACTGACACGATGGGCGCTGGTGTGTCGGGCAATGCAATCCCTGCTGAACGCATGGTGTTCTTGATTCGGGCGGCATTGTCAAAAAGCCGCCTGCGCCGCGGGCTATCGGCCCGGAGCACTTTAAGCGCGGCCAATGCGCCGCCGACCAGCGGCAATGGCATCGGAGTGGACCCGGCAAAAAGGCTGCTTCGACTGAGTATTTGCTCGCCATGCGCGCGTGAGGTGAGGATTGCGCCTCCGAAAACACCGACTGCCTTGCTCAGGCTGACGGTCTGGATTACCTGTTCAGATCGGGTGCCAGACCATTCGGGCGTGCCGCGTCCATGTTTTCCGAGCACGCCGAAACCATGTGCGTCATCGAGCAGCAGCCAGCCGGTGGCCGGCAAAACTGAAGTTTGTTCTTTCAAGGGCGCGATCGATCCATCTCCGGCGAACAATCCATCAGTCATGACCAGTGGCCGAGCTGAGGCTGACAAGCGATTCAATTGCCGTTTGAGGTCGCCCACATGGCGATGTTTGAAAGTGGTGATTGTGCATTCGAGAAGCCTTGCCGCATCCAACAGGCTTGCGTGGGCTCGTTCGTCAATAAGGACATGCGTTACTTTGTCGGCGATGGCCTGAACGGCAATTAGATTTGCGGTGTAGCCATTGGGCGCCAAGACAGCGGTTTCAGTGTCGGCGAAACGCGCGAGTTCTTGTTCGAGGCGGGAGTAAAGCTGGTGGTTGCCGGTGGTGACCCTTGATGCGGCCACAGTGAGACCATGGCGGGCGAGGGTGTCATTGATGGCAGCACGGACGGCCGGGTGTGAAGACAACCGGAGATAGTCGCAACCCGCAAAACACAACAGTTTCCGTCCCCGATACAGGACGTGGAATTCATCGGTCCACGACAACGCTTCTGCGAAGTTGCACCTTGCTTGCGGCACTGGACCTTCTACGACTCTCTTGGAAAACCTGCGGAGCTGTCGCAGGTTGTTTGGTGGTTCATGGGTTTTGTCGGCTGACTGTTTATTCGCCGATTCCGAGTTTGCCTGCGAGGTCGAGCAGGTGTTTTCGTGCGGCGTCGTATTCCTCGGCGTTGGGGAGGTGTTCGAGCATGAGGGGCGGGCGCGTGGGCAACTGCGACAGGCGCGTCAGGAATGTCCTGTAATCC
>JARYMD010000028.1 GCA_029907285.1 Verrucomicrobiota bacterium
CGTTGAACGTTCCTGTCAGTTGACCGACCTGGTCGTCTGTTGGCCAGAGCCAAGGCCCGTAGGGCCGGCATATTTGTAGTGGGGCCGAACAACACACCGGTGCAACAAAGTGTCTGGCACTCTATTTGGGTCCACACCCAAACAAAGTGTCTGGCACTCTATTCGTCGGAGTCGGCCATGCGCATTGCGCCAAAGGCACTGCAGATACGAGCCCGGGGCAACGTCCCCGGGAACCGAACGTCCAAAGTGTATTGGCAATTCGTGTTTGCGGCGCGGCCGCACATGGCCCAGAATCACACCCGGAAACCCTGTTTGAACAAGCCTTCGCATGCCAAAACGAGAAACAATGACGTCGCGTGAGCGCGTGCTCACCGCGCTCGACCACAAAACTCCGGACCGCGTGCCGATCGATCTCGGAGGCAACCAGACCGGCATCCACAAGAACGCCTACAGAAGTCTCGTCGCGCATCTCGGGATCAAAGATGAAGTTCGGATTATGGACGCCGTTCAGCAACTGGCGGCGCCGTGCGAGGAATTGCTTGAACGGTTTCATGTTGACACGCGTTATATCCACGCCGGGGCGCCGGCGAGCTGGAACGGCGGAATCGTGAAGGCAGAACGCGACGGCCGTGTATGGCATGATCTCACGGATGAGTTTGGCGTCCGCTGGTCAATGCCCGAAGACGCCCCGTATTACATGGACATAACGTTGCATCCGCTGGCCGATGCCAAACTCGCCGACATCGACGATTTTCCGTGGCCGAGGGGCGACGATCCAACACGCTTTGCCGGTCTGCGCGAACGAGCACTGCGCATCCGAAATGAAACCCCATACGCGGTCGTAAGCGGCATTTCGGGTGTTGTTTATGAAATCTGCTGGTACATGCGCGGGCTCGAGCAATGGTTTTGCGACCTTCTGACTCAACCTGAGTTCTGCGCGGCCATGCTCGACCACACATTGAAGTTCTGGCTCGACTGGTTCCGGCTCTTTCTCGACGAGGTCGGCGATGTGGTCGATGTGATCATGATCGGCGACGATCTTGCGGGACAGAACGGGCCGTTGTTCCGGCCGGATATTTACCGTCAAATTGTGAAGCCTCGAGAGAAACGTCTTGTCCAATACATCCGATCCCGCACAAACGCCCGCATTTGGTATCACACGTGCGGTTCATGTATGGAGTTCATTCCAGACCTGATCGACAACGGCATAGACATCCTGAACCCGGTGCAGGTGAGCGCCCGTAACATGAACCCGGCCGAACTCAAGCGCCGGTTTGGGAATCAGCTTGCGTTCTGGGGCGGAGGCTGTGACACACAGCACGTGCTCTCACGCGGCACGCCTGCGGAAGTGGCAGCCAACGTGCGTGAAAACATGCGCGCTTTGATGCCCGGTGGCGGATACGTTTTCAACAACGTCCATAACATCCAGGGCGAAGTCCCGCCCGAAAACATCGTGGCAATGTTCGACACAGCTTACGAGTTTGGCTTCTACAGTTGATCCTTGCCTGCTCGATTGCTTGACATCGCGAGCCGGGCTCCGGTTAATCGGGCAATGCTTTTCTCTCAGCGAAATCCGGGATGGGGACACGCAATGGCGGCCGCACACCATTTGATCTTTCTGTTCAGTGAAAAGCGGCGAAGGCGCATGGTTGGCCAGGGCGGTTTTTGCGGTTGCGACGGTTGGGATTGGATGCAGGTGTTCTGTGCTGGTTTGCTTGCGGTCGCGCTCGGGCCGCGGTTGTGGGCTGAGGCTGTGCAACCGGGGACAATGCCTGTCGCGGTGGTGACAAACGACATGACGATGGAACCTGGCGCGCAGCTTGGTGTCCGGCTTGTCGTGCGCGCAAGTCATGTGACAATTGACGGCCGCGGTGCCACTCTGATCGGTCCCGGGCGCAAGGGAGACCTCAATTCATACGAGAAAGCCGGCATTGGCATTCTCGTGGAAGGCGGTGTGGGCATCACCCTCCGCAACATTCGGGTCCACGGGTTTGCGACAGGCCTTGTTGTTCGCGAGTCACAGGCTGTGGTTGTGGAAGAATGCGATTTTTCGGACAACTATCATAATCCGCGCCATGGCTGGGGTGAACTGCCGCCCCGAGGCGGAATCCTGTTTGAGAAAGCCAGTCATTGCATTGTGCGGAACACGCGGGCTAATCGCGTGTGGGACGGCATACATCTTGTTGACTCGGAGGATAATCTGATTTTGGACAACGACTTTTCGGAGTGTTCGAACACATGCGCGAAGCTCTGGAAAGCGTCGAGGAACAAGTTCATTCGCAACAATCTCTCCCATGGCATCAGGATTGATCGGGATGCAGGCGAGGTGCACGCGCGCGACTCGACCGGGGTGCTGATCGAGACCGGATCGGATGACAACTACTGGTACCGGAACGACATCACACACGGGGGTGATGGAGTGTTTATCAGGCCGCTGAACAGGTGGGTATCGCACGGGAACGTGTTCGTCGAAAATGACATGTCGTATGCGAACAACAATTGCGTCGAGTCATGGAGCCCGGGCAACGTATTCGTCCGGAACAAAGCCAATCACGGGAGTTACGGGTTCTGGCTCGGCGGAAGCGATCAGACCGTTCTGATCGGAAACGAAGCTGCGTACAACGGGCTGACAAACGGCTGGCACAACGCTCCCGAGCCGGGGTTCGGCCACGGCGGAATAGTAATTGTCGGCGGCCCGTCAAGCCATACGGTCATTGACGGAAACGATCTGCACGACAACAACGGGGCCGGCATTGCGTTTCGCGGGGATGTCGAATCCAAAGGCGCCCGATGGCGGACCGAGCATTGGATTGTTCAGCGAAATCGAATTGCCAACAACCGCTTCGGCGTTTGGGGTCGTTGGGGAAACGGGATTCTCATGGCAGACAACATCTTTGCCAATAATGCAGAAGGAAACTTCGTTGCAGATGTTACAGACCTGATCGAGTTGCCATCGAGCCACAATCCGGGGCCAACGCCGAACGCCATAATCACAGGTCCGACCGTTGCCCTGACAGGTTCGGCTGTCACACTCGACGCGTCGCTGAGCTCCGACGCGTCGGCTGCGGAGCTGAATTACCTTTGGTGGCTTGACGGGCTTGCGGGGAGTGGACGGACATTTGAGCGCAAGTTTGATCGACCCGGGTTCTACCGGATCGGGCTTACTGTTCACAATGGAAAGTCAGCAGCTCTGGCATGGCGCGACCTGCTGGTCGTCAACCCGGTTGAGCAGGAGCTTGGGACCGAGCGCAACGCGGCGGACTGGGGATTTGAGTTTGAGCCGGCGGATGGAAAGGGGCGCATTCGTTTTGTGGACGAATCGCCTGGCATTGTTGGTACCCATTCCCTTCGGTTCACGCCAGACCCATATCCAGGCGCCTATGCAACTGCTGTTTATCCTGCTGCCCGAGATGCCAACTGGAACTTCGAGGGAAAACGCCACCTGCAATTCTGGATCAAGACCCTCAACCCAAACATACCCGGCTGGCAAAACGCCGGACCAGTTGTCCGATTCATCGGCCCACATGGAACCATCGAGTACAAGCCAGCCAAAGACGCCAACCTACTCAACGATCCTCCATACAGCGAGGCCAGATGGACATGGATGCGCGTCCAGATACCACTGGCAGGCGATGATCAATGGGTTTGCACCAAAACAGGTGACGCAGGACTGAACCGCATCAGCGCCATCACAATCTCTCTCGATTCATGGGGCGGCGATCCGTTCACGGTGTGGCTCGACGGCCTCGCAGTCGAGTAATCAGCGAGGCTCCGCCTCAGGCCGGGCAAGATTGGCCAGCAGGTGCTCAAGGCAATTGGCCATGATCTCACCATAGCGGGGATTGACAGTGCGAAACACCCGTGCGTTTGGAGTTGACGGTTTGTGCTGAACGAACGGGTCGTTGGGTTTGCCACGCAGCTCGGCTCGAATCGGCTCGAATTCGAACAGATTGATCTCTTTGTTGAGCAATTGCGCTTCGCGAGCTTTATCGATGGGAAGTGCCACAAACTCAGACGTGCCCCGTTCGTATATGCGCCGGCCTGCCGCGTGCAACATTGGCGCTGTGCACCACATGTTGCGCGGCCCGGTCGGAACCGGGTGCGGGCCGGTTCTAAGGAAGGCGACCGGGTCCGCTTTGGCCTTGGTGAGGCAGTACACAAAGTAGTTTTGCACCTGGGGCACACATGCGCCCACGACCTTTGATTGATCGACAACAAACAGCGTTTGGTACCCGTTTGCGCCGAAGCAGGGACACCAAAACAGTGGCAGGCCCGACTCGAACAGCCGCAGGTACGATGACTGGTCGAGCTTGACGTTCCATTCATCCTGTTCCTCGTTCGGTCCGCGGCCGATGTTGATGTAAAGTGCGCGCACTTTTTGCGGGAGCAGGTCAGGTTCACGATTAAAAGCAGCGGCGACATCCCGGCAACTGCCTGTCGTGAAAATCACCACCGGTTCTGGTGCATGACGAAGCGTCGAGACAATGAGTTCAACGCCGCCCTGGGATTCAGTCGGCTGGTCGCGGGCGTCGTCATGCTTGGTTTTGAGGGGTTTGGCGAGGCCCGTGGCCCATGGGACTTTGCGTCCTGTGATTGCGAACATTTGTTCGAGGGCAGGCTTGCCACAGCGTTGGGCCTGGCGCTCGCCAAGGTCCAGCACGATCCCTTTGATATCAAACTCGCTTATGGCAAACAGAGTGGCAAGGTCGTAATGATCGTCCGGGTCATCATGCGGATGCAGGAGGTCGGTTGAATAAATGATCGGGATCGGACTGGCAAGCGCAAGACAATGGATTGAAAGGACTATGATGAAGCTTTCCAACAGACAACGCGGTTTCATGGTCTGCATGGGTCCGGCGGTCCCAGCCGCGAGCTTCAATCGATGGAACTTCAAGGCACCTGTCCGCGGGTGTTGGTTCTCACCCTGCACAGATACATGTTTGATGTGATGTAAAGCGTTGAGCCGTCATCTCCCCATGCGCAATTTGAGGTGAGCTCGCCCGTGCTTATGGTGCCGAGGTGCTTGCCGTTCGGCGCGATTACGAGGACACCGCCCGGACCTGTTGCAAAGAGATTGCCTTTCTCATCAACCTTCAGTCCGTCGGGAAGACCTTTGCGACTGGCTGCCAGAGACGAAGCATCGAAGAAAACTCGGCCGTTGCCAATGGTGCCATCTTGCTTGACGTCGTAGGCCATGATGACTGGCCGTGCCGGGTCTGAGACCGCGATGTAAAGGGTCTTTTCATCCGGCGAAAACGCGATGCCATTGGGAAATGACAATTCGCTGGTCAGCAGGACGACCTCGCCGCTTGCGCGGAGAAGATAGACCCCGTTGAACACGAGTTCTTTTCTCGGGTCGTCATTGAGCTTTTCCAATCCATAGGGCGGATCCGTGAAGTAAAGGTCGCCGTTTGACTTGTAAACAAGGTCGTTTGGGCTGTTGAAGCGGCGAAAGAGATAATACTCGGCCAGCGTGACAAATCCGCGTTCGGGTTCAAACCTTGCGACGCGCCTGTCGCCGTGCTGGCACAGAACCAGACGATGTTCCCTGTCGAAGGTGAGTCCGTTGGAACCTGACTCGCCTCCGCGGGGTTCGGAGCCCGTGTATCCGCTGGGCAGGAGGAAATCCCGGGTGCCAACGCCTTCTTTCCATTGAAACACCACGTTCCTGGGGATATCGGAGAAAAGCAGTGTGCTTGTTTTCCTGTCCCAAACCGGCCCTTCGGACCACTCGAGGCCGCCGACGAGTTTTTCGATGCGTGCATCGGGTGGAATGAGCGCATCAAGGGCGGGGTCCAACCGTTCTATTGTCCCGATGCTTGGGTACACCTTGGTTGCATTGGTCTGGACCGCGTTTGTGATTGTGGCGGTTTGGGCACCGGCTGATGCTTCAGGGGCTGACGCGGCGGTCTTCTTTGGTCCTGTTGAACACGAAGTCAGGCAAATGACCGCTGCTGCTGTTGCCGATAGCACCGACGTGTGGAATAGGAATCGGTTCATGGCCAGAAACTCCTGAAAGCATTTGTTTTCATGCGATGACGGTCAAGGCAAAACAGTTTGGCGGCTTGCTTTGTCTCATCCACTGGACTACAATGAGGTGCCCATGGACAAGCGCCGCATACTGGTTGTCGAAGACGATGATCTCCAGTACGAGCTGTACGAGGAGGCGCTGTCGAACTATGAACTCATAAGAGCGCGCACCGCCAGCGGCGCACTGGCTGCCATCGCAAAGGAACGTCCCCACCTGATTATTCTGGACCACGTCCTTGACAGAGGCGAACTGGGGCTCGAGTTCCTGCCCGAGATCAAGGAACTTGTGCCTTACATTCCTGTGATTGTTGTTTCAGGCGCGCTCGAAGTGCACCAGCAACTCAGCGCTCTACAAGGACCGCGCCGCGCCCATTATTGCCTGACAAAACCGGTGGACCTGAACGAGCTGCAGCGCACCGTGGTTGTGGCGCTCGAACAATGCGGGGAAGCGGAAATCATCCGCCAATACGAGGCGCTCGAAAGGTCAAGGCGCATCGACGTTGAAGAACTGTTGAGCCGGTCCACTGACAGGTTGAGCCGCCAAACCGAGATTCGGCGAATGCTCGAGGACCACCCCCAAAAGCCGAACATCTCTGCATTGGCGCGGCAGTTCAAAGTCGCACGCCGAACAATCATTAGAGATTTGCACGAACTGATCCGCAGAGGTGAGTTGCCCTCTGAAGTGTACCCCGAATGGGAGAAGAGCAAAGACGAGGAGGACCAAGAGTAACAAGGCTCCGCCTCAAACGCGCTGGACAGATATAGTGCCAGGCACTTTATTTCCGCCTCGCTCGCGACAGCGAGCCTGCCTTGCATAAACTCCTGCATACAGGTAGGGCGCGCCGTCCCCGGCGCGCCGAATGCATCAGCACATGCCCTGATTCCGGCTCGCTCGCGACAGCGAGCCCTACCTGCATGAGCACTTGCATACTGGTAGGGCGCGACCTCCGCGTCGCGCCGTCCCTGCGACAGACAGCTTTTCAATTCCGCGTAAACACGGAACTCTGACAGCGACCGCTTGTCCCGCGCGTTGGGCGATGCTGCGCCCACGGCCGTTAGAGTCCCGCCTTTGGGCGGCCCTTGAATTGAGCATTCGTTGTGCAGCAGCCCCTTTGTGCGTTGTACGTTGAGCGTTGAGCGTTGTACGTTCTACGTTCCCAAACAGACGCCAAGCCCCGTAGGGGTGGCATCTTTGTAGCCAGCCGACACCCAACAAGCTCCCAAGCCCCGTAGGGGCGACATCAAACCCACCGCCATCCCGGCAACGGAACCAACCAGTTTGTGCATGCCCCTTGAACGCTATGCCGCTCCTACGGAGCTTGTCCGGTGCGCTGTCCGGACCCACTACAAACATGCCGGCCCTACGGGCCTTGGCTCTGGCCAACAGACGACCAGGTCGGTCAACTGACAGAAACGTTCAACGTGCAACGTTCAACTCACAACGTTCAACGCCCAGCACTCAACAGCGAAGCGTTAAACAGCGCAGCGCTCATCAACGGTCGCAGTCGTCTGCTCGGTACCTCTGAGCCCACTTTGGTTCCGGCTATGCCGGGCTGGGAAATATGCGGGCTGGACTCGAAATTCAAACACGCCGCTGAAAATCGGGCTCAAGCACTCACGATTCTGATTTCGAACCGGCTCTGGCGCGGCTTGACTTTGACCTGATGTCTGTTTCCATGAACGCGTTTGCGTGGCCGACTGGGCAAAGACCGGCCACAGACGGATTCCAATCCCCCCGTGGACCATAACGACAAGTCAGAACGAATAGCGCGGCTGGGCGACGTCGCAGTGGCAGACCGCAAGAAGATTATTAATCCGGACATTGCGGATCGCGAAAAAGCTTCCGGACGGCTGCCCGTGCTTTTGGTCCTTGCAGCAGGGAAAGGAACCCGGTTCGGTCCCGCGCCGAAATGCGCACAATTGGTTTGCGGAGTACCGCTGTCGAGGCACACGATCGACGCATTCCGCCGTTTCAGTCCGTCGCCGGTGATCTGCGTGGTTGGATACGAGTATGCGACGGTGGCTGCGGCTCTGGGCAACGACGTCGTCCAAATTCTGTCCAACAACTCGGTTGGCGGGACGGGCTACGCGGCGTTTGAGGCTTTTTCGGTGCCATGGTTGCTCGAAGCCGACCCGCTGTTGGTCATCGCAATGGGCGATCGGATCATTCCTGAGAAAATCTTCAGGCGCATTTGTGCAGTTCATTTTGCGGGCCAGCGCGAGGCTGATTTGACGTTTCTGACCATCGTTCATCCTCCGCCAGCAAACAAAGGCAAAGGACGAATCCTGCGCGGACCGGATGGAACCGTTGTCGGCATCGCTGAGCAGCGCGACATCGATGCGATTCAAGATGCCGGCCAGCGGATGGCGTTGGACTCGATAGCGGAGTGCAACTGTCCTCTCTATGCAATTCGCGCCCGCGTTCTCCATCGCGTTCTGCAGGAAATCACAAATGCAAACGCGCAAAGGCAGTTTTACATTACCGACATTATCGGCGCACTTGCGGCCGAATCAGGAAACATCCGGACTCTGACGGTAGAACCGGCCGATCCGGTGTACGCCCTGCTGGCAGCCGATGTAACACGGCCGGGCGACCTCACAAAACTGGAAAACGTTTTGGCCCAAACCATATCTGCGTCTCCAGCTCCTCCCATCTCCGAAATCCATGACGCAGCTCAAACCATAGCGCTGAACAGACCGCAGGCGCAAATCGCCGCAATCGCCCGGCAAATCCGCGAATCCATCGCAACAGCGGCCAGAGAAGAATTCGGGTTCGAGCCCGACAAAGCGGTTGCCATTGGAATGGCCGGCGGAAGGTTTCGGATAGCGTTCATGCATCCTGACATGGGCCGGTTCTACGGGCCGGCATGGCAAATGCCAACAGGCGCCGGCAGCCCTGAAGGTGACGAACAGGTCCTGGTCATCGCTCAGTGTTCCCACGACCGATTCATTCACCTGTTCCCCACCAACGCAAAGTACAGGGAGAACGCAGGCGCAATACCAGCAACCACGCCGGAGATGTTTCCCGACGCCGGTGTCATCGATTGGCACAGCTATGAAGTCCACGGAACCCGCATGAGCGAAAACCTCCTCGCTCAGCTCGGCTACATCGGCGAAGCAGACTTGCAACGAATGCGCGAAACCGGCCAGCCGCTGCCTCCCGAATCACGCTGGGTTGCGGCCAACATGCGGCATCCGTTCCCCCTTGTTTGCAATGCCCTCGTGTCCATTCGCACACTTCGCAAAGAGCCATTCGCAAAAGCCATCCAGGAAACACTTGCCGCAAAATCGTTCCCGGGCCTTCGAGTGATCTGTGCCGGGAACATTCCACAGGGCGGTTTCTCAAGCTCGTCCGCCGTCACGGTCGCAGCCCAAAACGCCATCAGCGCCCTGTTCGATCTCCGCATACCGCCGGACATTCTTGTGAGCCTCGCCTGCCAGGCCGAATATGGCACGGGTGTCCGCGCTGGATCGCTTGACCAGGCAACGGAACAAAAGGGGCTGCCAGGTGTCGGCACGCTCATTTCGTCGAACCCGCGCGACAACTACCGCGTTCTGGCCACGTATCCGGTGCCCACCGATCGATTCAAAATCATTTTCCCTTACAGCGTCGAACGCGACAAAGAAACCTGGCGCTGGTCATGGGGTGTTTACGGCCGAACCACAGACGCTCCCCAGCTCACCCCCGGTGAGATTCGAAAGCTGACCGGCAAAGCCGCAGAAATCGCCGCAATCCTGCTCCATTTGCCGCTCGAAACCGATTTCTTCAAGCAGATCGAATCCGACCTGCTCGACGACGGTCTTTTATCGCTCGAGAACCGGCGCTGGATAACCATGCTGCTTCGGCAACTGCCGATGCTCATCGGCAAAGACGAACTTCGCGCGCTGCTTTCACGACACCGGGGCTGGTACGTTTCCCAATTAATGGACTCAGAGGGTTTGCCGGCCGAAGCCGCCGCATGCAAGGCCGACGCCACTTTTTTGTCGCTTCTTGCGGGCTGGCGGAACCCGGCCTTTGCCCGCACCAATCCCGAAGGCAAGACCATTGCTGAATGCGGGGTTCCGTTGCGATCGATGGTGGCGTACCTGTTCGCAGAAGTTGCCCGCAATTTCAGGCTCATTCACAACACCGAGCAGTGGATTCACTGGGTGACGTGGTCGCAGCGCGGCGATCGCTGCGTCGAGATCGACCCTGAAGCTCTGCCAGAGCGGGCGCAGTTGGAACAGCCGATCGATTGGGAAATGAGTTGTTCCGGGCCGGAGCTGTTGAATCTCTGGTTGGACCGCTTTGGCGCGCGGCGCTTCGATTACCAAAACGGGCTGAGCGACGACCAGCTCGATCCTGATCGCCCGCCTGCCATTGAACTGATTGAAGGGGCGTGTTTCTTCCGCGGTCTTGCCTTGATAGACCTTGCTGAGGCGATGCTCAAACGCGCTTTCGGCGCAGACGCCGTCGCTGTGCGCATTAACGGCGCAGGGCAGGGCGATTATTTCCAAGTTCACATCGACACCCAAAAAGCCAATATTGACGATGTAAAGCGCTTCATTCTGCGCGCATTTTATCGCCGGTTCGGTTTGAACCCCCACTCGGAATTCGTCGAGGTCCACCCCGGCGGCGGTGCATTTGGTGTGCGCCTGAGCCGATACGACATGCTCGCCGAGCTCGCGGATGAGCTGGGTCGGCGCGCGCAGTCGGCGGCATCACCTCAGCAACCCGGTGTTGCATTCCAAGGCCGATCTGACACAGACTCGTCCCAGGAATGTGCACATCTATGAATTCGCGACAACGTCTCCAAACGGCCCTTGATCATGTTGAACCCGACCGTGTCCCTGTCGATTTCGGATCGACTGCAGTCACCGGCATGCACGTGTCAATCGTGCACCGGCTCCGCCAGAGAATCCTCGGCGATTCCGAATATAGGGTCAAAGTCATCGAGCCATACCAGATGCTCGGTGAAATCGACGACGCTCTGCGCGCCGCCCTTGGAATTGACGTGATAGGAGTGCTGGGGCGCAAATCGCTTTTCGGCACCGAGGCGCGCGATTGGAAACCGTTCACCTTGTTCGATGGTACACCCTGCCTTGTGCCGGGCAAATTCAACGTCACCCCGGCGCCAGACGGCGGCTGGTACATTTATCCCGAAGGCGATACAAGCGCCGGGCCCAGCGGTCACATGCCACAGGGCGGCTACTTCTTTGACTCGATAATCCGCCAGGAACCGATCGCCGAAGACAAGCTCGATCCGGCCAACAACCTCGAGGAGTTCGGTCCTCTTGCCGAAGAGGACATATCGTATTACCGAGAGCGAATCGAGTGGCTCAAGCAACACCCGGATTTGGGATCACTTCTTGTCATACCGGGCGCGGCTTTTGGGGACATAGCCCTTGTCCCGGCTCCGTTCTTGAAAGCGCCCAAAGGCATCCGCGACGTTTCGGAATGGTACATATCCACTCTCACAAGGCGCGATTATGTGCGCGCCGTGTTCGAGCGCCAGTGCGCGATTGCCCTTGGCAACATCGATGTCCTCATAGATATGTTCGGTGATCTGGTGCAGGTGGCTTATATTACCGGGACGGACTTCGGCACTCAGCGCGGGCCGTTCATTTCGCGGGCTGCTTACCGCGAGCTTTATCAGCCTTTCCATCGCGTCATAAACGATCACATCCATCGCCACACCCGATGGAAAACCTTAATACATTCCTGCGGCTCGGTGTATCAACTGATCCCGGACTTCATCGAAGCGGGCTTTGACATACTCAATCCTGTCCAGTGCTCGGCTGCGGACATGGACGCCGCCAGATTGAAGCGCGAATTCGGCAAAGACATTGTTTTCTGGGGTGGCGGTGTGGACACTCAGCGGACGCTGGCTTTTGGCACGCCCGCACAGGTCCATGACGAGGTTCGACAACGCCTCGATATTTTCTCGCCCGGCGGCGGTTTCGTTTTCAACACGGTCCATAATATCCAGGGCAACGTCCCCATCGAAAACGTGGTTGCAATGTTCGACGCCCTTCGCGATCACGCCAAAGGCTGAAGCTGGACCGAAAACCGCACAATCAAACCGGCACAAATGCAAAACTCAGATGAACGCGCTTCGAAGCGCACTTCGTATCTCGTAACGATCTGCCTCGTCGCGGCCCTTGGCGGTTTGCTCTTTGGCTACGACACAGCGGTGATTTCCGGAGCGATTGGTTTTTTGCAATCGCACTTTCAGCTTACTCCGGCAATGAAAGGCTGGGCCGCAGCCAGCGCGTTGCTGGGATGCGTCATGGGATGCCTGGTGGCCGGTGTGTTCAGCGACCTTCTGGGCCGCAAGAAGACGTTGTTGCTCGCAGCGTTTCTCTTTGTGGTCTCATCGATCGGTACAGCAACTCCAAAGCATTTTTGGGTCTTCGTCGTGTTCCGCATCCTGGGCGGAGTGGCAATCGGCGTGGCTTCACTCGCGTCGCCGATGTACATCGCCGAAATCTCGCCCGCCCGCATCCGGGGCAGGATGGTGTCGGTGAACCAGTTCGCCATCATCAGCGGCATGCTGGTGATTTATTTTGTCAACTACGCCATTACGCAGCCGGACAATCCAGCGTGGAATGAAACGACAGGGTGGCGCTGGATGTTTGCCTCGGGGTGCATACCGGCGGCGTTGTTCTTTGGCCTTGTGTTCAGCGTGCCGGAGAGCCCGCGCTGGCTTGTCGAGCAGGGCCGCGAGCAAACAGCCCGGGATGTTCTCCTGCGAATCAATCCGGCCGATGAAGCCGAGCGCGAATTGACCGCGATCCGCGAAACGCTGAGTTTGCAGCCGGCGTCGTTTGTCGAACTGCTCGGTCCGCGACTGCGCAAGGCTTTGCTGGTTGGGATTGGACTTGCGGTGCTGCAGCAGGTCACAGGCATCAATGTTTTCCTCTATTACGCGCCCGAGATATTCAAACAACTGGGGTCGGGCATCGACGCCGCCCTGCTGCAGACAATCGTGGTCGGCGCTGTCAACCTGCTGTTCACAATTGGCGCGATATGGACTGTGGACCTGCTCGGGAGAAAACCGTTGATGATAGCAGGAGCCGCGGGAATGGGGCTGTGTTTGATCGGTATAGGCGCAATTGCACAGTCAGGCAAAATGCCGCTCGGCGTGCTGGCGTTCATTCTTGGGTATATCGCGTTTTTTGCGCTGTCGGTCGGCCCGGTCACGTGGGTGCTGCTCTCCGAAATCTACCCAACGCGCCTCAGAGGCAGAGCAATGTCCGTCGCAACTGTATTCCTCTGGTCGGCGAATTTCGCCGTGTCGCAGACATTCCCGATGCTTGACGATAACCCGTGGCTTGTGCGGCATTTCAATCACGCGTTCCCGTTCTATCTTTATGCCGCCTTTTGCGCGGTTCTTGTGCTGCTTGTTTGGAGTGCAGTCCCAGAAACCAAAGGGCGCACATTGGAAGAAATTGAAAAGGACTGGCTGACTGCTTAGCCCGCATATTTCCCAGCCCGGCGCAGCCGAAACCAAAGTCGCCCGGCGGGCAAAGACCCGGTTCTTGCACCCTCCGGACCTTCAGCCACGCCGGGCTGCGAAATATGCCCTGCGACTCCGTCGCCGGGAAGAGCGCGCTGATCAAGCCGCCTCTGCAGAAATCGCAAGATGGCGTCGTTTCGGACGCGAGATGTCACAGGCCACATTTTCGAGAATGGCAGTGTGGTGGCGGGCGACTCAGTGTTGAGTCGCGGCGCGCCGGCGGGTTGTTGAATCAGGGCAATCGAGCCGGACTCTGCCTGGCCGCGGAAGCATCGTGATTCACAAGCCGTGTTTTGTGGAGACTTCGAGAGTGTGTCCATCGTCGAACGCGCCGATTGATGTCAGTTTTGGCGTGAGCATGAGGAAGATCACGCAGGCGGTGGGGAGACAAACAGTTGGTTGGTGGCCAGGGCAGAGGCAAGAAGACGTGGTCGGAACAATTGAATCAGAGGGGTCAATGTCCCGATCACAATGGGTCAAGTGTGAGCACCGCATCTGGCCTTGCCGCCACAGCTGGGCACAAGTGGTGGCCGTCCAGCAGGGTCAGAGTGCAGGCGCACGGCAGGGTCAAGCCGTCGAACAGCAGACTCGTAGTGAGTTGGATTCGCGCTTTGCCTGGAGGTCATTTTATGATAGCAGTTGCAACAAATGCTTTGCCGCATGGTCCAGCGCATGATGACCATCTGCGCAGCATTGGCCGCCGCAACGCCTGTCCAAACGCTCGCTGCGGAAAAGGGTTTGGAAACGGAGATGCCATCGTACCATGTCACCCGCTACACCGCCGAACAGGGTTTGCCGCGGAACACTGTGCGCGCACTTCTCCAAACCAGCGACGGCTATATCTGGGTTGGGACGTTGGCGGGGCGGGATGGGCTCTGGCAATCGGATGCGGACGGATGGGAAAGGATCGAAACGGTTGGCACGAGTGCGCCTGAATACCCTGTGCTGATTTGTCCATCGCGCGATGGCGACTTGTGGATTCCTTGGGGCGGCATGGGACCGCCACGGCTGGCCGTATTGAGGTCAGGCCGATCTGAGTTTGTCGATTTGTCCAAGTTGCCGGACTATCCGATGAACGTTTTTCTTGAGGATTTTGAAGGGCATTTGTGGATCGGCACGGAGTCAGGCCTGTGTCAGTTGCGCCGGAAAGCCGTACGGGTCTATGCGCGCGAGCAGGGATTGCGAAACGACTTTGTCAAGTCGCTCACTGGAGGCCCGGACGGCACAATCTGGGTGGGAACTGAGGCGGGCGTCAGCGGGATCAAAGATGATGTAATGACCAATCTGCCTCCGATGGAAACGTCGGGCTGGGGCCGGGCCGAGGGATTACTGGCTGACCGGCGCGAACGCGTTTGGCATTGTGATCAAACACACACGGTGGTTGCGTTTGAGGCGGGGTGTGGGTTTCGCCAGCACCATTGAACATGGGCGAAAGCTGGGTGCGCACACTCTATGAAGATCGGTCGGGCCGGGTATGGGGAGGGTTTGACCGGGGCGTGGCATGGATCGACAAAACGGGGGCAGTCCAAAAGCTCACCCAAACGCTGTCGCATCCGGACGTTCGCGTTATACACCAAGATCGTCGTGGCGATATTTGGTTTGGCACGCAGCACTGCCGTTTTTCCCGTGAACCAAACGTTCAACGCGCAACGCGCAACTACCAACTTTTGACCAGGAGAATGAGAAGGCGCGCAATGCGCCGCGGGCTTTGTGGGTCTAATGCGCGGCCTTGCCAATCGAGGCTGTCATGCCATCATCGCCGTTCTCCCAACCGCCGCCGAGTGCCGCGTACAATCGAACGCGGCTTGCGAGCTCGGCAAAGCGCAGTGAAACAAGCCCCTGTTGAGCTCCGAAGAGAGAACGTTGCGCGTCCAGAACAGTCAAGTAGCTGTCGATTCCCTTCTCGTAACGCGAGAGGGCGAGTTTGTAGGTTTCAGACAGGTTATCCGTGAGGGCCTGTTGCGCGGCGAGCTGATCGCCTATTGTGCCGCGGACGGCAAGTGCATCTGCGACGTCTTTGAACGCGTTCTGGATGGCCTTTTCGTATTGTGTGAGGGCGATTTTCTGTTGAACCTTGCTGGCTTTGAGTGCAGACCATGTACGGGCGTCGAAGATTGGCATGACCAGTTGCGGGGCATAGCTCCACGTGCCGGTGCCTGAACTGAACAGGCGGTCAAGCTCGTCGCTTGCGGTCCCGAGCGTGCTTGTGAGAGAAATCCTCGGGAAGAACGCCGCGCGCGCTGCGCCTATGTCCGCATTTGCTGCCTTGAGCGCGCCCTCGGCCTGCAACACGTCGGGCCGCCGCAGCAACACTTCAGAGGGCAATCCCGGAGAAACGTCGCTCAGCGAACCTGCCTGCCCAAGGTCTGCGGGCAGCAGCTCAGCCGGAAGCTGGCAGCCTGCAAGCAAAGTGAGCGCGTTTTCGTCCTGTGCCACAAGCTGAGTGTAGCGGGCCACTTCTCTTCTGGCGGATTCGACGGGTGTTTGCGCCTGGCGAAGGTCCAGCTCGGTGGCGACGCCCGCCGCGTACTGTTTGCGGACGAGTTCATAGGCGGCTTGCTGGGTGTTGAGAGTCTCTTGTGCGAGCGCAAGGCTCTCGCGGTCGGCCGCAAGAGCAAGATACGCATTCGCAACTGCGGATATGAGGAGCACTTGGGCGGTCCTTCGAGCCTGTTCGGTGGCGAGGTACTTCTCGAGCGCCTCGTCCTTGAGACTCCGGATTCGGCCGAAAAAGTCGATTTCCCAGGAAAAAACACCGAGGTTGGCGTCGTACCGTTCTGTTGTTCTGGGCATGCCCGGCTGGGTAAGGTCAGCCGACGCTCTTTGTTTGGCGGCGCCGGCTGTTGCGTTCAAGGCGGGATAGAGTTGGTCGCGTTGGATGCCATACAGCGCGCGGGCGAACTCGACGTTAAGAGCAGCGAGGCGGAGGTCCCGATTGTTCGTCAAGGCGATGCCAATCACCTGCTGCAGTTTTGGATCGGCGAAAAAGGCGCGCCAGTTCAGGTCCGGCGCGAACGGCGCATTGGTGGCGGTGGCTTTATCGTAGGCGGAACCGGCGGGCCACTGGCCGGGGATTGGCGCAGCGGGCCGGACATACTTGGGCGCCATCGTGCAACCGCTGATCAAGACAACGAGCCCAAGAGCGGTGACGGCCGGCAAGATGCAGGTCAGAGTTCGAATCTGCGCTGCGGTTGTCCGGCATGACACCGAACTCAGCGCACTCGGGCCGTGTGCCGTGCGTTTCAATTGCGTGAGTCTGTTCATGAGAAGGGAAAACTTATTCATGGCCATGCCCTCCGGTGGAACTGTTCGCCGCAGAAGCTGTTGCCGGCTGCGGTTTGCGTTTTCCAAAGGTTCTTTCGATCACCACATAGAACAGGGGAGCAAACAGAATGACCAGCATGGTGCCGGTGATCATGCCGCCCAGAACGGATGTGCCGATGGCGTTCATGGCGCCGGCGCCGGCGCCGCCGGCCAGTGCCAACGGCAGCACGCCGCCGCCAAAGGCCAGCGAGGTCATCACGATCGGCCGGAACCGCAGGCGTGTACCTTCGAGTGTGGCCTCGATCAAGTCCATTCCCTGTTCGACGCGCAGTTTGGCGAACTGGACAATGAGGATTGCGTTCTTGGTTGTCAGACCAAGAGTGGTCAGCAGCCCGATCTGGAAATAGACGTCGTTGGGCAGGCCGCGGAATGTCGATGCAATGACGCCGCCGATGGCGCCCAACGGGAGCACCAGGAGGATTGCGATCGGGATTGGCCAGCTCTCATAAAGCGCCGCAAGACACAGGAAAATCACCAGCACCGAGAACGCATAAAGCGGCGCGGTTTGTGCCTTCGCCATGCGTTCCTGGTAAGAAACGCCGGTGTAATCGTAGCCGATGCCCTGGGGGAGCTTGGCGACTATTTCCTCGAAGGCGCGCATGGCCTCGCCAGTGCTGCGCCCCGGTGCCGGTTCGCCCTGTATGTTCAGGCTGGGGAAACCGTTAAAGCGCTCCAAACGCGGCGAGCCGGTGGTCCAGTGCGTCGAGGCAAAGGACGAAAACGGCACCATTTTGCCAGCCTTGTTGCGGACGTAGATTTTTTCCAGGTCGCTTGGCAGGCGCCTGAACGGCGCGTCGGCCTGGACATAGACACGCTTGACGCGCCCGCCTTGGACGAAGTTGTTGACGTAATAGCCGCCAAAAGCCGCCGAGAGCGCGTTGTGGATCGAGCTTAGAGGCAGACCCAGCGCGCCGGCCTTTTCCCAGTCCACATCCACGCGCAGTTCGGGCACGTCTTCCATGCCGTTGGGGCGGACGTTGGCCAATCTCTTGTCCTGCGCGGCCATGCCAAGAAACATGTTCCGGGCAGCCATGAGAGCATCGTGCCCCAGCCCGCCGCGGTCAACCAACTGGAAATCGACACCGCGGGCGGTTCCCAACTCGACCACCGGCGGCGGCGGGAACGAGAAAACCATCGCCTTGCGCATTCGGGCAAAGGCCATCATGGCCCGGCCTGCGACTGCCTTGACGCGCAGGTCGCGGCGGTCGCGCAGTTTCCAGTCCTTCATTTTTACGAAGACCATGCCGTTGTTCTGAGCCCGGCCGGCGAAACCCATTCCGGCCACGGTCATGCAAGATTCCACAGCGTCTTTTTCCTTCTCCATGAAGTGGGCTCGGACTTCATCCGCGACTGCCTGGGTCTGTTCCAGTGTCGAGCCGGTGGGGAGCATGATTTGCGCCAGCAAAACGCCCTGGTCTTCATCAGGCAGGAACGATGTGGGCATCCGCATGAACAGGAAACCAAGTCCGGCCACGATGAGCACAAAGACAACCGCATAACGCAACCGCCGGACGAGTGCGTGGCCGACCAGTTTCACTGCGCCAGCGCGCACTGCGAAAAACAAGCGGTCAAACCACATGAAGAACGGGCGCAAAAACCAGATGGCAGATTCGGCTGGTTCGTGGCCCTTGGGCACGGGCTTGAGCATCGTTGCGCACAACACCGGCGTCAGGATCAAAGCCACCAGCACCGACAGCAACATTGCCGACGCGATGGTGATTGAGAACTGGCGGTAAATGACACCCGTCGAGCCGCCAAAGAACGCCATTGGCCCGAAAACCGCCGCCAGCACAAGGCCAATGCCGATCAAGGCCGGTGTGATCTGGTCCATGGACTTTGCCGTGGCTTCGCGCGGCGAAACGCCTTCCTCGGTCATGATCCGCTCGACGTTCTCGACCACCACGATTGCGTCGTCCACCAACAGCCCGATGGCCAGCACCATGGCGAACATGGTCAGCATGTTGATCGAGAACCCGAACGCACCAAGGACTGCGAACGTGCCAAGGATAACCACCGGCACGGCGATCGTTGGGACAAGCGTGGCGCGAATGTTGCCCATGAACAGCCACATCACAAGAAACACCAGCAACACCGCCTCAAAAAGCGTTTTGACAACTTCGTTGATGGCCACCTTCACGAACGGAGTGGTGTCGTAGGGATAAACCACTTTCATGCCCTTGGGGAAATAGTGGCTCATCTCGGCCAGTTTGGCTTTGATGGCATCGGCAGTGTCAAGCGCGTTGGCGCCGGGCGCCTGGCGGATCGCCAGGCCCGCCGAGGGCCGCCCGTTGTGAAACACCTGAACATCGTAGAACTCGGTCCCCAATTCGGTCCAGCCCACGTCGCGAATGCGCACCACCGAACCGTCCGGATTGGTGCGGATGGGAATGGCGGCAAATTCGTCGGGTGTTTTGAGCAGGTTTTGGACGATGATTGAGACGTTGAGCCGTTGGCCGGGCACGGCTGGCGCACCACCGAGCTGGCCGGCAGAGACTTCGACGTTGTAGGTTCGAAGCGCCAGAATCACATCCTCGATGGTCAGATTGTAATCAGTGAGTTTGTCCGGGTTCAGCCACACGCGCATCGCATACTGCGAACCGAAGGTCATTACTTCGCCGACACCAGGCACACGCGCCAACACTTTTTCGAGGTTGGACTGGGCATAATCCCGCAGGTCGTTTCCGTCCATGCTTCCGTCCTCGGAAACCAGTCCTACGATGAGGAGGAAGTTGCGGGTGGATTTGCTGACCATCACACCGGCGCGCTGTACCACTTCCGGCAGACTGGCCATCGCCAGTTGCAACTTGTTCTGCACCTTGGCCCACGCAATGTCCGGGTCCGTGCCCGGCCTGAAGGTTAACTCAATCTGAGACGCCCCCGCCGAATCGCTCGTGGCAGACAGGTAAATCATGTCGTCAAACCCGGTCATCTTTTGCTCGATGATCTGGGTGACGCTGTTTTCGACCGTCTCCGCCGACGCGCCCGGATAAAAGGCGCCGATGGCGATCGACGGCGGCGCGATCGGAGGATACTGCGAAATGGGCAGGTTATAGATGGCCAATCCACCAAGCACCATCATCACGATGGCGATTACCCACGCAAAGACTG
>JARYMD010000290.1 GCA_029907285.1 Verrucomicrobiota bacterium
AGCGGCCTTCATCAACGTGCGCAGGCACCGGGGCTTTGCCCGCCAGGCAACTTTGGTTCCGGCTGTGCCGGGCTGGGAAATATGCGGGCTGACAGCGATTGGTTTTCCGGGGGATACGTGGATGTTGGGCGCGCGGCACATGCGACGTCCGGGTCAATCGCCGCCGGGTTCAGAGCGGTCGGCTGTCATTCGGGCTATTAACCGGCGGTTGAACTCCTCAGCGGGGTTGTAGCCGGACTGCTTCATTTTGGTTTGGAAAGCTGCGACTTCGACCAATCGCGCGATGTCGCGGCCCGGGCGAACCGGAATAACAACGTGCGGTATGTCGATGCCAAGGACTTTCACCGTTTCGGTTTCCATTCCGGTGCGATCGACTTCGATGCCTTCCTCCCATGGTTTGAGTGTTACGACGAGATCGAGCCGTTTTTCAGCGCGAATGCTGCGTATGCCGAACATGGCTGGGACGTTTATGATGCCGATGCCGCGCACTTCCATGTGGTTGCGGGTTGTTTCGGGGCAGGTGCCTATCACCTCCCTGCCCTCGAACAGGCGGACCTTGGTGACATCGTCTGCGACAAGGCTGTATCCTCGCTCGATGAGGGCGAGCACGCATTCGCTTTTGCCGATGCCGCTTTCGCCTTTGATTATCACCCCAACGCCGAGGATATCGACCATGCTGCCCATTTCTGTCGCGGTTGGTGCGAACAAATCTTCGAGCAACAGTGTGGCCATGTTGATGAATCGCATTGTAACAAGCGGGCTCCGGAACACGGGTATTCTCAATTGCTCGGCTCTTTTCAAGAACCAGGTCGATGGGAAGTAACTTCGGCAGAAGACAACGGCAGGGATTTTGTGCGACAAAAGCAGTTCTTCGCGGGTGCGACGCTGGTTTGGTGTCAACGACCTGAGATAGTGCATTTCAACATTGCCTATTACCTGGATGCGGTTGTGGGGGAAATACCTGGTAAAACCTGCGAGAACCAGACCCGGTCTGTTGACGGTGGGCTCGCGGATTGGCCGGTCAAGCCCTGCCGGGCTGGTCAGGAGCCGCAACCGGAAATAGGCATTGCGCCGCTCGTAGAGCTGGCGAACGGTCACACTGCGGGCTTGCATTCGAGGATTCCGCATTTTTGTCAGAGGTTGAATTCCGGGCCGAGGTATATTTCACGTGATTTGGGATCGTTGAGAAGGAACTCGGCCGACCCTTCGCGCAACACTTCGCCGCGGTGGATTAGATAGGCACGATCCACGAGCTTCAATGTTTCGCGCGCGTTGTGATCCGTCACCAATATGCCAATGCCGCGGTCTCTTAGACGTCTGACAATCTTCTGCACCTCATAGACTGCTATTGGGTCGATGCCGCTGAACGGTTCGTCGAGCAACATGAGTTTTGGGTTGGTAATGAGCGCGCGCGTGATCTCGAGGCGCCGTTTTTCTCCGCCGCTCAGCACATAAGCCTTGTGCTTGGCAACATGCGTCAACTCCAGTTCTTCCAGCAGATATTGGAGGCGCGTGCGCCGCTCAATTTTGTTCATTTGACAGGTTTCAAGTATGGCAAGGAGATTTTGCTCGACCGTGAGTTTTCGGAAGACCGACGGTTCTTGGGTGAGATAGCCAATGCCGAGACGTGCGCGCTGGTGCATTGGCAGTCTGGTAATACGCCTGCCGCCAAACAGTACCTCCCCTTCGTCTGGCCGGACCAGTCCGACGACAATGTTGAATGTGGTCGTTTTGCCTGCTCCGTTCGGGCCGAGCAATCCCACAATCTCACCGCTGGCGACAGATATTGACACCGAATTGACGACGCGGCGCCCGCGGTACTCTTTGACGAGCTTCTCAGTCCGGAGCAGTTGATCGTCGGGTGTATCAGCGGCGCTGCCGGCAGGCGCAGCGTCGGCCTTTGAGGGACCTTGAGCGACAGCGGATGAATCATTCATGGGCGCGCTTTGTTTGCTCATCTGATCAGCTGGTTATGTTGGCGGCGACACGTTCGCGGCATGGGCGACTCATGGTTTTCGAGTGGTGAGGCCGCTCAGATTGGTGGACAGCGGCAGGCGTTTCCAGCGGGACAGGAATTTTCCGGACACGGTGTATCGGCCGGCTGCAGGTTCCCAGCAGACTTCGTTTGCGCCGGAGATTGTGCCCTCCGGCAATGTGATAACCGGATTGCCTGTCAAAACCATTTTGCCTGTTGAGTCTGAGTATCGCGCATGATCGGCTCGTGCCGATCGATCCTGCTGCCGGAGGAGGACTTTGCCGTTGGCCTCAGCGTGAGCTACGAGGTTGCTCCCCGACCCAAAGGAAACGAAGACTGAATCGCACAGAAGCTGTTTCGGAGTTGGCTTGGGAGCGGAGGCGGGGCGTTCATACAGAACTGCGGCCACGCTGCCATCCAGGGCGAGCCTGTCGGGAACGCCCTCGGGCCGAACCTTGAGACTCATATGATCACATTCAAGGTGCATGGCAACAGTTGTCACGTCTTCCTGCAAATATGGTTCTCTGTCGAACACGATGCCGCCGTGCGCGTCCAGCCTTTCCAGGTGATTTGAGTAGGTTACACCAAGCTCTGCGCAGGTCAGAGTGCCAAGCACGGCATTCTCGTTCAGCCAGGTGGCTTTGACAGACGGTCTGAACACTGCACGCCCGTCACTGTAAGCAATTTCATCGCTGTGAATTTCGATGTAATCGTTTGTGCTGATCGAAGCCATGTTTCTGGCGACAGCAGTGATGTTCGACGCGGAAGATTGTGTGAGGCTCAGGAGCGGGAACCGCACGAAAGCGTTTGTGCGCGCTGCGAACGCGCCTGTAGTTGCATCATATGAGAGTGTGCCGGCCCGCAGCATGCGTTCTCCTGAAGTCCAGACCGGCGTGCCAGAGAGCGTCAATACTGAGTTTCCACCAAACAAGGCACGGTCGGCAGTGGCTCTGGCTCCGGATGCGAGATCGAGGATCGACACATTGGTTTCGGCAAGAAAGGTGTAATCTGTGCGGCCTTGCGACTGTGCTTGCTGTTCGACTCGCAGGAAATCGGCCCGCACTTCGATGATATTGGACGCGCCTGTGGAAGCGGGCGCAACGGACTGGCGCGTGAAATCGAGAATGGCCAGGCCACGACTACCATCCCTCGGGATGGCCAGCCGGGCTCGCCCCGCTGCGACGAGAATGTTGCGTCGCCTGTCGATGTCAAAGCGCTCAGCCTCGCCGTTGCGTACACCGTCTGTCCAGCGAGGCCGGCCCAACAACTCCAGACGCTCTTCGTTGTCGCGAAGGACATAGGAAGCGGTTTGGGCGGTTGTAACAGTGCGGTCGAGGCGATTGCTGACGACGACTCCGCCTGTGGCGTGCACCTCCTCGATTGTGTTTGTTGCTGACCGGCGAATGGTCAGTGTATCGCATGCCACCTCGAACTTCGAATCCTGCAGCTTTACGTTGCCACAGTAAGAAAGCAGGTTGGAGCTGTAATCAAAGGCGAATCGGTCTGCGCCCAATTCGATCGATTCGTAATTCTGCTCTTCTGTTGGCGGCGTTGCTGTAGCGCGTTTTCGTACGATTGTTCGCACCTCATTCGAGATGACGAGGTTTTTGTTGGTTTGGTACCAGACAAAACCTATTCCCTCCAGTTGCAGCCTTGCGTCGCCGGTTGTGACGCGCAGTGGTTCGGATGAAACGGCGGTCTTTGACTTGAAATCGTAAATGCAATTCTTGCCAGACATCACCATGTTGGTTTTGCCAAGTGCATCACGATAGTCCACCTGCACGGTATCCAGAACCTGCCGGCTCGTTTTGAGATCGAATCTCCCACTCCCATGCAATACGGCTATGACGCGGCTTGATCCCTCTTCGTAAACCGGCACGGTGAACGCGCCGGGTGGTTGCGCTGCGCCATCGGTTTGAGCCAGCGACCCATGACTTATAGCGATGAAAGCGGCGGCAGCGAAGGCCAATTGGCAGCGGCTGGGGCGGGGCGGCGGTTTTCCCGCAAGCGGGCAAAGCGGCTTGCTGCTGATTGGGTTGTGGCGGCTCATGAAGAGAATGGTGGAGATGGCCTCGGTCAAATGACGGTTCCGTGCGGGATGACGCCGTTTTTGGGGATGACGACGATGCCATCGCGTATGTAATAGAGAGGATGATCGAACTTGTCGGGTTTGCCGGCGGGCGTGATCACGCAGTTGTCACCAATCCGGGCGTTTTTGTCGATGATGGCGCAGTCGATTCTGGTGTTCTTGCCGATGCCGATTCTTGGCCTGTTTTCGCGGAGGTTTTGCTGAATGGATTCAAGGCTTTCGAAGTAGTCGGCTCCCATAATGACGGTGCGGGACACATGACTACCGGTGTCGATCAGGCACCGGAGTCCCACGACACTGTGTTCAACGCGGCAGTGATTTATGATGCAGCCGTCGGCGATGATCGCGTGGTCGATCAACGCACCATTGATTTTCGAGGGTGGGAGGAACCTTGGCCTGCTGTAGATTGGCGCTGTCATGTCAAAGAAATTGAATCTTGGCAATTCGGAAACCAGCTCGAGGTTGGCGCCGAAAAAGGAGCGGATTGTTCCAATGTCTTCCCAGTATCCTTGGAAGACATAGGAATATACGCTGTGGGTTTGAATGGCGAGAGGAATGATGTGCTTGCCAAAATCGGCCAGGTCGTTGTCCAGCAACTCGAACAGAACATCGCGTTTGAAAAGGTAGATGCCCATCGATGCGAGCAGCTGTTTGTCTTCGCCTGCTATACCCAACTGAGTGCACATCTCAGGCGGGAGCGAAAGTGCGGTGAGAAGCAAATCATCGCGCGGTTTTTCCACGAATCTGGTGATTCGACGGGTCGTGTCGATCAGCATTATTCCGAGTGAGGATGCTTCGGATCGGGAGACCGGGATTGTGGCGATGGTAATATCGGCGCCTGTTCTGGCGTGCTGGTTGAGCAGTGGGCGAAAATCCATCCGGTACAGTTGATCGCCGCTGAGTATCAGAGCGTAATCGAAGTCGCAATTGCGGAAGTGATTGAGGTTTTTTCTGACTGCATCGGCGGTGCCCTGGTACCACGAAGAATCTGTAAGGGTCTGTTCTGCAGCCAGGATTTCGAGAAACCCGGCGCTGAAGTGGTCGAACTTGAACGAGCCGTACACGTGCCTGTGCAAGGATGCCGAGAGGAACTGCGTCAAAACGTAAATGCGCCGGATTCCTGAATTGATGCAGTTTGAGATTGGGATGTCCACGAGCCGGTATTTGCCGGCGAGAGGGACGGCTGGTTTGGCTCTTTCTCTGGTGAGCGGGAACAGGCGCGTCCCCTGGCCGCCGCCCATGATAATGGCCAAGACACGTCGCGGATCAGCCGCGGGTTTCAGGTTGGAATCCACAGTTTCCATAGCTGTCAACGAGCTTTTTAATATCCTCTCTCTCCGTGGTGGCGCAAGCCGCATCTGAACGGAATTGAAACCGGATTCTGTTCTTCATCGCAATACAAGCACAGCATCAGGCGATCCTTTCTCCGGACCCATGGCCGGAAATCCCACCGGAGTGAAGGCATCGGTGAATCGGAGGGGGTGGCCGGTGAGATTTCCGGGCCAGGGCAGCATCAAACCCGCTGCGGTCCTGGCAGCGCGACCAACCGGTTTGCACATGCGCCTTGAATGCGATGCTGCTCCTACGGAGCTTGTCCGGCGTGCCGTCCGGCCCCACTGCAAACATGCCGGCCCTGCGGGCCTTGGCTTTGGCCAACAGACGAGCAAATCGGCCAAAGAACACGAACGTTCAACTCACAACGTTCAACGGCGTCGCGGGTTGGCCATGCGAACGGCTTCGCCCGCCGGCGGCGGCCAGAGTCCCGCCTTTGGGCGGTTGTGAA
>JARYMD010000291.1 GCA_029907285.1 Verrucomicrobiota bacterium
CCCCAGAAATTACCGCCAGGTAATTATCAGAACCAAACAATCAAATGAGAGACCTCAACAAAGCTGGGATGCGCCCAGTTGGCGGCACGCTTGACCAGTCTGAGGCGGAGCCTTGCTAAAATTGAGTTGAATATCCGGCTTGTTTGGGGAGGAATACCGGCATGGCGATTGCTAATTTGACCGAAGAACAAAAGGCACAGGTCCGCAAATGGCTTGAACAGGGCCTGCAGCTGGCCGAAATCCAAAGCAGACTCGAGTCGGAATTTGGCATCCGAACAACATACATGGACGTAAAACTTCTGGTGAGCGACCTGCAGGTTTTGCCCAAGGACCCTGAACCTTTGGATCGCCAGAACAACAAGAAAACCGCGCAGGCTGCACCGGGCAAGGGCGCGCAAGAGGGGAAGAACTCTGCCGGAGAACAGGACAAGGCTGGACGCGGCCGTGTGTCGGTTAGCATGGACGAAATATCCAAGCCGGGTGCGGTTGTCAGCGGGTCCGTCACTTTCAGTGACGGGAAAAGAGCAAACTGGTACGTGGACGAATACGGTCGGCTGGGCATTGCGCCGGCGGAACGGGGCTATAGGCCCACGGAAGCTGACATGCGAGAATTTCAGGTTGCACTTGAACAGGAACTTGCACGCCATGGGTTTTAATACGATGCACAAAGGGCGATTTTTGCTGGCTGCGCTCGTTACCGGCGCAGCAGTGTGGGTGGCGTCACACAACAATTCGGGTCTTTCTGCAGAACCCGCTCAAACGGAGATCATAAGGACGGTGGAACCGGTTGCGCGTGTATCCACCAACAGGTTGATGACGCCGGTCAACCAGGTGGTTACACCCATAGGCATTCAAATCGAACTTCCGGGATTGCGGCCGCAGGCGATCGCGCTCAGCCCGGACGGCAAGCTGCTGGCCACTTCAGGGAAGACTCATGAAGTGATCATTGTCGATCCTGTTACGGGCTCTATTCGCGAGCGGGTGGACCTGCCCTCGGACAAGACAACTGAAGCGCCTGCAAATCCTGTATCAACGCACATTCTGGAGCCGGACAAGGAAGGGCAGTTGAGTTACACAGGATTGGTTTTCTCACCGGACGGGCGCAGGCTGTACCTCGCAAACGTCAGGGGCAACGTGAAAGTGTTCGCGGTGAGCCGGAACAACACGGTTTCCGGCCTGTTCACGATCCCGCTGCCGCCGGCCAACGCTCCCGGCAGAAAGGAAGAGATACCGTCGGGACTTGCCGTGTCTGCGGATGGAAAGAGACTGTACGTTGTGTGCAATCTGTCGAATCGGCTGGCGGAGTTGGATGCTGCGACCGGGCGCGTGCTGAGGACGTGGGAAGTTGGATTTGCGCCGTATGATGTTGTGATTGTCGGCAACAAGGCTTACGTGAGCAACTGGGGCGGACGTCGTCCGGATGCGGCGAGCGTGACCGGTCCTGGCGGACGCGGGACGCGGGTCAGAGTTGACCCGGTGCGGCACATAGCCAGCGAAGGGTCGGTGACGATTATCGATCTGGCAGAGAACCGGGTTTTGAAGGAGGTTTTGACCGGGCTGCATGCGTCTGCCTTGTGTGCTGCGCCGAATGGCCGATACGTTGTCGTGGCCAACTCAGCGAGCGACAATCTGACCATGATCGACACCCGCACGGACGAAATCATCGAGACCATCTGGACCAAGTCGAATCCGGCTGACCTGTTTGGCGCGAGCCCGACTGCGTTGGCGTTCGACCGGAGCGGGCGTCGATTGTTTGTTTGCAACGGCGGAATGAACGCGGTTGCGGTGATCGATTTCAAGCCGCGCAAGTCTCGGCTGCTTGGCTATGCGCCTGTTGGCTGGTTCCCGGGCGCGATTGTTTACGATCAACGGCGGGATGCTCTCTACGTGGCGAACATCAAAGGCATCAGCAGTGGGCGGCGCAATGCAAAGACGGGCCGAATCGAGTACAACTCGCATCAATACCATGGGTCGCTTTCGTTGTTTCCGGTGCCTGACGCTCGGGCGCTCAAGACGCACACGGCCACTGTGCTTCACAACTGCCGTGCGCCCATGATTGCTGCGTCGCAGTTGCCGGCTCGCCCGGGTCAACCGCCGCGGCCGGTTCCGGAGCGTGTGGGCGAGCCGAGCGTTTTCAAGCACGTCGTCTATATCATCAAAGAGAACCGCACGTACGATCAGGTGCTTGGGGATGTCAAGGAAGGGAATGGTGATCCTGACCTGTGCGTTTTTGGGGAGGAAGTGACTCCGAACCAGCACAAAATGGTGAGGGAATTCGTGCTGTTGGACAATACATATTGTTCCGGGATTTTGAGCGCTGACGGGCATCAGTGGGCTGACACGGGTTATGCGACGGATTACATGGAGCGATCCTTTGCCGGGTTTCCGCGGAGTTACCCTGACGGAATGGAAGACGACGACATTGATGCGCTGGCTTATGCGCCTTCCGGGTTTATTTGGGACAATGCGATTGCGCATGGAAAAACGCTCAGAGTTTACGGCGAGTTTGCGATTACCGAGGTTTCATGGAAGGAGAAGAACAGGCGCGGTTCTCCGAAGTTCCTTGATTACTACAACGATTTCATCAACAAGACCGGGCTCATAAACATCAGCAGCCGGCCAGCCATTGAATCGCTTCGGCCTTACCTTTGCACGAACACGGTTGGCTGGGACATGGCAATTCCAGATGTTTTCCGTGCTGCCAAGTTCATCGAGGAACTGCGCGAATTCGAACAAAAGGGCGAGTTCCCGAACCTCGTGATAATCTGCCTGCCGAACGATCACACATCAGGGACTGCGGCGGGCAGGCCGACACCTGCGGCGCAGGTTGCTGACAACGATCTCGCGTTCGGGCAGATCGTCGAGGCAATAAGCCACAGCAAGTTCTGGAAAGAAACATGCATATTTGCGATCGAGGACGACCCGCAGGCCGGTTGGGACCACGTGAGCGGGTATCGCACCACTGCTTACGTGATCAGCCCTTACACACGCCGAGGCGCAGTCATCAGCACCCAATACAATCAGACGAGCATTCTTCGCACGATGGAACTCATCCTCGGCTTGCCGCCAATGAACATCATGGATGCCAGTGCAACGCCCATGACCGATTGTTTCATCGACACACCTGATTTCACCCCGTTCGTGGCCGTGCCAAACCGCATTCCGCTGGATCAAATGAACCCAGATCCGAAACGGGTCTCAAATTCTTTCATGCGCAGGCTGGCAAAGGCATCTGAAAAACTGCCACTCGAAAAGGTCGATCAATGCCCTGAAGACCTGTTAAACAGGATCATTTGGCATGCCATGAAAGGCCCGGACGCCGCTTACCCGGTGTGGGCTGTGCACGCCAGTCTGGAAGATGACGATTGATCGTTTGGAGTGAGCATTGGCTTTTTTTCTTGTGGAATTGAGATACTGGGGCAGACGAGTTGTTTGGGGGATCGCGCTGATTGCGTTTATCGCAGTGGGTCGAGCCGATGCAGGTGCCCAGGTTGCTGAAACCAAACCCGGTCCCGTCAGCAAACCTGTGCCCTTGGCTCGCGCTCACGCTCACAACGACTACGAACACGCACGTCCCTTGTTGGACGCGCTTGAATGCGGGTTCTGCAGCTTCGAGGCAGATGTTCATCTGGTGGATGGCGAGCTGCTTGTCGCGCATGATCGCATTCGCGCCAGGCCGGATCGGACTTTGACCGCGCTGTATCTTGAGCCGCTTCGGCGTCGTGTTTTGGAAAACGGCGGGCGCGTGTACCGCGGCGGGCCGGTTTGCACGTTGTTAATTGATATAAAGTCCGAAGGCGAACCAACCTACGAGGTTCTGCACAGGCAACTGGCCCGTTTTTCCGACGTCCTGACCGCGTTCACCGACGGCAAGATTGTCACCAATGCTCTAATCGTGCTCATTAGTGGGAATTGCCCTCGCGAAACACTGGCTGCACAACCGCTCAGATACGCTGCGTGCGATGGACGGAAGGCGGATTTGGATTCAGATGTGCCTGTTACGCTTGTTCCACTTGTGAGCGACCGGTGGGGCGGCTTGTTCAAATGGCGCGGCACAGGGCCCATGCCTGAATCAGAACATGCGTTGCTCCGTGCGCTGGTCGATAAGGCGCATGCGCGGGGGCGCCGGATACGGTTTTGGGGCACGCCTGACACGCCGGAGTTTTGGCGCGTGATTTATGATGCAGGAGTGGATTTGTTGAATGCTGACAAGCTCGATTTGCTTCGTGACTTTCTCTTGTCAGAAGGGCGGGATTCTGACCGCCGCGGGCGTGACAACCCGAAAGGCGCAGAATAACCCGCGTGCGCCAGAGGTCTGGGTCGTCGCGGTACACAGGCAGAGCGGTGAAGGCTGCTGATGTTTGCTTTCATGAAATGGTGCCGCCTAAAGGCGGGATTCTGACCACCGCGGGCGCAGTGCCGCCCGATGCGGAGAACAGCCGAGGGCTGTTAGGGTTCCGCGTGTACGCGGAAACGTGAGGAGCTTCTGCTATGATTACGGCGCCTGCGCTTTGCGCAGGAGCAAAGTGGGCGGCCGCATCCGATGTGTTTGCAGTCTTCAATGCTTCATCCCGGCCGGTGGCGGGCAGCGACGCCGGGTGTGCGAATGTTACCTGTCCGGACCGTGAATCTTTGCGAGTCCATGTAATCGAGCAGTGGGACGGCGTATTTGCGGCTTACGCCAAGTGCGTCGCGGAATTGCATGGTGGTAAATGACGGCGCGCGCGAAAACAACTCGAGCACCACCGCCTGCGCAGCAGCGATTGCATCAGAATGGAAGACGAGATCGTCATCCACCTGGACGGCCTTGCCCTGCTCGATCAGCAGTTTGATTGCTGAATCAACAACATTCTGCGGAATGCCAAGCGCCTTTGGGATTTCCGACGTGTGCGGCGGCGAGAACCGAGCGTCACGCAGCAGAGATTCGACCCGCTGCACAGCCAATTCCTCTTGCGATGAGACTGAAACGCGCCACCCTGAAATGGCAATCAGGTCACCACGGCGTTCCAGCTCGCCTTCCCGGGTTGCGATTTCGATTGCCATGCTCAAGACATCTTTGGATTCGGCCAGTTTTGCAGCCAGGAACATTGAATGTCCGGGTGGCACAGCGGCATCGTCTCGGTTCTGAGCTTGTTTGCCTTGTGCTGCGGGGGATTCGATAACCGCGTCCAGCGCCTCTGCTATTTCGCGGGTGTGGAAGCCGAGACGCTTCGGGTTTGCGGTGTGCAAAGCCCGCACTGCCGGGATGACAAGGTCGGCCAACGCCTCGATGGTATCGATGTGCACGAATTGGCCGTTTGAACTTTGGACTGCGCGCCCGGCTGCGATGAGTGGGTGGAGGTCTGGCAACATTTCTTCTTCGGATCGAAACGATCGTTGTGCCCACTCTGCGAATGTGAGTGGGCGGTCGCTTTCCCGGAGCACCTGCTCGATCCAGTGACGGGGCTGATCTATGGCGTCGGCGCGCATGCGCAGGTTCGAGATTGTCCATGGCCGGCGACGGCGGAGTTTGATGTTGCTTGTGCCCAAGACCCGGCCGCCGCCGATGGTTGTGAGGCGGCCCTGTTCGCTGCCTGGCAACGAGGTTCTGACGACGAATCTGTCACCGGGCAGGAGGCCGAGAGGTTCTGACATCCGCAACTGAATCATCTGGGACTGTCCGCCGGTCATGCGGTCTGTTTCAAGAAACGCCAGCTTTGCGAGGACCGATGCGGTTCCAATGTGGAGATGGACTTCGGTGTTGTCTCTGAGTTCGCCTGTGACATTCGGCAGAAGTCTGAACTCGGCTTCGGCCATGAGCACGGGCGAAAGTGCGTCG
>JARYMD010000292.1 GCA_029907285.1 Verrucomicrobiota bacterium
TGTGTTGGACGGCCCTGATATCCTCAAGAATCCCGACGGGTCGATTGACGTGATAAAAACGTTTGACACGACCTACAATGACGTTGCCGTGTACACTGACCCTGACACTGGCGAGGAAAAGGGAAGGTCTTACGGCGCGTTTGTGAAAGTTCCGCGCAGCATGTGGCCCGACCTCGGCCCGTACATCAGCGCCCGGGTCAACGACGACCAGTGGGAATCCAAGCGAATCGAGAAATTCCGCCTGCCTCAGGCTGACAACCAAGCGCACGTGAAGATTCGGTTCTTCCAGGCCGGCACTGCGAGCTGGTTCTTCGGCGTTGACAACGTGGGGCTGTACAGCATCACCGGGCCGCAACCGCCGGAAATCGTGACCCAGCCCGCTGGCAGCTTCATCTCCGCAGGCACCACTCTCACATTGCAGGTGGTTGCCAAGGGAACCGCTCCGCTGTCATATCAGTGGAAACTGAACGATGTTGATATCCCCGGAGCAAACAGTGACACGTACACCGTTGCCAACGTAACAACTGCGGCTTCCGGCACCTACACGGTCGAGGTGAAGAACGCCGCAGGATCAGTGACGAGCCTCCCTGCGCAGGTCATTGTCTTCTCAGGCCCGATTACTCAGGACCTCGTTGTTCATCTGAAGATGGACGGCGACCTCAGTGACGCCAGCGGCAAAGGCAATAACGGCCAAGCTGTCGGTGCGCCTGTGTTTGTGGATGGCAAGGTCGGAAGCAAAGGGCTTCAACTCACATCCGATGCAGATTACGTGACGCTCGGCGCTCCTGCCGACCTTAACTTCGGAACGACCACTGATTTCTCGGTGTCGTTCTGGACGAAAGTTGTTGCATGGAGTGGTGATCCCTCATTCGTGGGCAACAAGGATTGGAACAGCGGCAACAACCAGGGGTACGTAATCGCCACTGACAATGACGCCCGCATCCAGTGGAACCTCGCGGGAGGTCCCGGAAGCCGCAAGGACTATGACAGCCCCGGCGGCGTTTTCTCAGACAACGCATGGCACCATGTCGTCGTCACATTCCATCGCGCCGGGCTCGCCTCGACCTATGTTGACGGCGTTCTGAAAGATGCTCGGCCACTGACAGCCAGCGCAAACAATGTCGATACACCGTCCGGATTTGCCACCAACATCGGCCAGGACGGCACCGGGACTTACGGGTCAAGGTTCACCGATGCGACCTTTGACGACGTCGGCATCTGGCGTCGTGTTCTGACTCCGCAGGAAGTCGCAGCCATCTATCAGGCGGGCTTGGCTGGCAAAGACCTCTCAACGGTGTCGATCGGACCTGCCGAAGCGGGTTCGCTGCGCATAAGCGTGGCCGCAGGCAAAGTGGTCATCACATGGGACAGCGGCGCCATACTGCAATCGGCCGATGTGATTACCGGCCAGTGGCAGGACGTGGCTGCTACGAGCCCGTACCAAGTGACTCCGTCCGGAAACGCCAAGTTCTATCGGTTGATCCGAAGGTAATCCGAGTCGGAGTCTGAAGTAATCAGACGGTGACAATTGGCCGGGGAGCGCGTCTCCCCGGCCAACTCAAGCAAAGAAAAGAACATGCGATCCAACGCCAACAGCAAACCTGATAAGCAGACCCGGGATGGCTTCACCTTGATCGAGCTCTTGGTGGTGATCGCTATTATTGCCATCCTTGCGGGGATGCTGTTGCCCGCGCTTTCGCGGGCGAAGGAAAAGGGCCGCCAAGCAGTTTGTTACGGGAATTTGCGGCAAGTGGGGTTGGCCCTCAACATGTACGCAGAAGACAGCCGCGAAGGGCTGCACAATGTCGCCGGTGCCGCCCCGAACCACGGGCATTGGACTCTGAACCCAAACAGCACAGTTCTTCTGCCGCCTGGTCATTCACTGGCATACTGGGGGATTGCGTACCTGCCTTATCTGCAAATGGGCGGGTCGAACTGGAATTGGCGAAGCGCGATCACCATCTGGCGTTGCCCCGCAGCGCGTGTTGTCGATGAGTGGCGCGAGGAGGGAAAGAGATACCCGGCGGATTTCTGGCTCAATTCCAGTATTGGCTTGAACGCTTACGCGGTTGAACCACCCGACCTGCGAAACCCAAACACCCGCCTCACGGGACCGCGCAAGATGTCGTCGTTCCTCAGCCCAACAACCACGGTTTTTGCCCAGGACTCCGCTGAACAACGCATGGAAGGCCCCGATGATTCACTCGGGCTGTTCCCGGGGTATTCAGAATGCCTGCTTCAATGGAAAGTGAGCCTCGCTTCGCTTTACCCGGGATTGAAGATGGAGAACGAATGGTGGCGGCACGGGCGCCGGTGCAACACGATTTGGGTGGACGGCCATGTGAGCGCGATCAAATACACGCCAAAAGGCGTGGATTACCGGTGGTACACAGGTGATCATCCGGTGGAAACTCCCCCATAAGATGAGACGGTTTGTTTCTGTAATCTGCCTCTCCGTTGCAATGGCAATTCTGATTGCGGTCGGCTGCGGCCGTGGTGCCGCCCCAAAGCCTGTGACGGCTTCAGAAATCCCAGTGCAGCTCGACAGGCTCTTCAGCAAGGCTCCCGAAGAAACCAGGACCTTGGTTGGCCAGGCGAAATCGGCGCTTCGCGCGAACGATTTGTCTGGCGCGTGGGTTGCCCTGCAAACGCTCAGCGAACAAAAGGAGCTTACCAAAGAACAACGACAGTTCCTGGCCAGCGCCATAGTCACAATCGGGGCGGAAATCAACAAGGCGGGTGAACAGGGGGATGCTCAAGCCCGGGAAATGCAGCGCATGCACAGGCTGTCAAAATAGCCGAATCCCTTGACCGCTGCCAAAACGTTTGCCGTTTGGCAATTGCTTGAATTTAGATGTTGCCAAAAACGTCGGTTTTGCTAGAGTTTGCCTTGTCCGGGCGTTAAACGTTGATGCGCGGACATTGTGCATCGGGAAGCGTAACAAGCAAAAGTAACTAGCAAATATACGCAGCGAACCTTGTAACAATTGCAGGAGGAATAACAACATGAAGTTCAACCAATGGACGGTGGGACTCGCAGCAGTTGGGCTCGTGAGCCTCGGGGCTGTCGCAGAAGAAGCACAGCACGAGGTCATGACAGCTCTCTCTTCGACGACCATCAGCGGTTATGTGAACACGTCTGCGATTCTGCGTTTCGGCCACGGCAACATATCGCCGGGCCGGTCGTTCGACGGCGCTGATAAGCAGGACGGGTTTAATTTGGATGTGGTCAAACTGCAGATCGAGAAACCACTCGATGAAACCGATAACTGGGCCGCAGGCTACAATATCGGCTTGTTGTTCGGCCCTGACGCAAACGTTTATGGCACGAGCTCAAGCAAACTGTCGGACATCATCGCCGTTCACCAGAACCTGCTCGGGTCCCTGACTCTGCCGAGCGGCGGAGATGACGGGTCTGGAGACGTTGACAGCATGGTGCCGACCAGTTCATTGCCGAGCACGGGCGAAATCCTGTCTGCATTGCAGAACGAGCTGGGCCGTATAGACAGTCCGCACCTCCAAGCACTGTCGCACGGCACCTCTGACTTTGGCATCAAAGAGGCCAATGTTGTGCTGCGCGCGCCAATCGGCAACGGGCTTGATTTCAAGATCGGTTATTGGGAAAGCCCGATCGGATACGAGGTGTTCGACGCTGGCAATAACCCGAACTACAGCCGTTCGTTTGGCTACTACATCGAACCGAAACAATTCACCGGCATACTGGCCACCTACCGTGTGAGCCAGGTGATCCAGGTCGCCGGGGGAATTGCCAACCAGGGGTGGGCGCTCCTGCCAGGTCTAAACAACACAGTGGTCCACGCCCCGATGAATGGGATCAATTCACGGCCCGGGCTGGATTCGTTGAAGACTTACATGGGTTCGATCGCTCTGACCGCGCCTGAAAGCGCTGGTTTCTTAAAGGGCGGCACCCTTTACCTCGGCATCATCGACAGCTCGATCTATTACGGTCCGGATGTCGTCAATTATTACGTCGGCGGCACCATACCTACGCCGCTCGAAAATGTTCGGGTGGGTGCTTCCTACGATTACCGTGGCAACAGCAAAGGCGAAGGGTTCGTCGCATCTCACGCTTCCGCAGTCGCTGGTTACGCCACTTTCAAAGCCAACGACAAGCTGCGGTTCAGCGTTCGCGGTGAGTATGCCACTGGATCCAACAATACCTGGGTTTACTTCGACACCGGCGAGAGCAATGAACTGCTCGGTGTCACCGGAACAATCGATTATAATCTGTGGGCAAACGCGCTCACAAGACTCGAGTTCCGTTGGGACCACGACCTGACCGGCAACGGCATGTTTAACGACGGTTCCGACAAGAACGCCTTGTCACTGGCTTTGAACGTTATCTACAAGTTCTAAGCAGTTTGGCGATTCACAAGCCCCCTGCTGCCATGCAACAGGGGGCTTTTTGTTTTCGGTAAGCGCGACAAAAAGATCATCAATACAAAGATCGTTGGCAGAAAGATGATCGGCAGAAAAATAAAGGCGGGACTTTGGCGGCCGCGGGCGTGGCATCGCCCAAAGCGCGAGACAACCCATCGTCGTTAGAGTTCCGCGTTTACGCGGAAATGTGAGAGCTTTCCGGCCCGATCTCGTCGCGCTGTGTTATGCGCGAGTGCACGCAGACACCGCGGGCGCTTTCACTCACAAAGTCCAAAATGATCCGAGCCCAGGTGCTGGCGAATTCTTCTCGCGCTCGAGCAACTGCCTGGCGGATGTTTGTGCCGGACCTGAACAAAGCGTGGTACAGCCTTTTGAGTTCGAGGCGTTCTTCCGATGACAGCCCTGCGCGGCGCAAACCGACCACGTTAAGCCCGCAGATTTTGTTCTGTCCCCAGGCAATCGTGCATGGCGGAACGTCCTTGCTCACCGCTGCGCCGCCTTGCATCAGGGCCAACGCGCCCACTCTGGTGAACTGGTGGATCAAGCAGTTGCCGGAGATTATTGCCCGATCCTGAACGGTCGTATGTCCTGCCAGAAGCGCGCCGTTTGCGAGAACGACGTGGTTTCCAACATGCGCGTTATGTCCGACATGGCTGTGTGCCATGAGGAAATTGTGAGACCCGATCGTTGTTTCCTCCTCGAGTTTGTTCGAACGATGAACAATGGTGTGTTCCCTGAACACGTTGTGATCGCCAATCCGCAGCCGCGTCGGTTGTCCCTTGTATTTGAGGTCCTGGGGCATATCACCGATCACACAGCCGGAATGGAAAACATTATGGCTTCCGATGACGGTATGCCCCGTGAGATGGACGTGAGGCCCAATCACACAGTGCGGGCCAACTTTGACATGCGCGTCAATGACCGCATAGGGCCCAACTTCAACCGTTCCGTCCAGTTCCGCGCACGGGTCTATGATCGCAGTCGGGTGTATCATCGGGGCGGAGTCTGCCAGACGTTGATCCCTCGACGCAATACATCGAGTTGACGAGGCGGCCAGGTCCGTGCGAGCGGCCAGCCCGGAAATCTCGCCGCCCACCCCGTCGGATTCACCGATGCCTTCACTCCGGCGAGATTTCCGATGCAGGGGCGACATCAAACCAGCCGCGGTCCTGGCAACGGAACCAACCGGTTTGTGCATGCGCCTTGAGTGCGATGCCGCTCCTACGGAGCTTGTCCGGTGTGCCGTCCGCCCCCGCTACAAATATGCCGGCCCCACGGGCCTTGGCTCCGGCCAACAGACGACCAAGTCGGTCAACTGACAGGAACGTTCAACGTGCAACGTTCAACTCACAACGTTCAACGGCGTCGCG
>JARYMD010000293.1 GCA_029907285.1 Verrucomicrobiota bacterium
CAGATACGCAGGAATTGACCAAACTCGCGGCGTGGAAATCTTCGCAAATATGAATGACTCTTCAGTATAACAATGCAGCCCGACGCAGCCCGAACCGAAGTTGCGTTAGGGACGCCGAGCTGGCGACAGCGATCCTTGATGAGCGCTGCGAGTTGAACATTGGACTTTGAGCGTTCCAATCGGTTCACCGAATGGGACGTCTGTCTGGGAACGTTCAACGTACAACTCTCAACGTACAACGTACAAAGTGCCACTGCCCAGTGAGTGCTTGTTTCAAGTCCGCCCAAAGGCGGGGCTCTGACGGCCGCGTGCGTCGCATCGCTCAAAGTGCGGGACAACCCATCGCTGTCAGTGTTCCGCGTTTACGCGGAACACAGACAGTGCACTGGGCAAATCTCACGTGAGACCGCAGGTGCCCTTCGGCAGCGCAGAAACGAAGTTATCTTCGCCCCCCGGTTATCTGCCCGAGAGCACGTGAGCGAACCCTCTACTTGGTCAACCTGTAGAATCGTGCCCCCTCAATTGGCACTTCAACAACCAGTCGATCGCCAACCACAGCAGGTGCAATGCTCACCGCAGACCACACCGGATCGCCCAAACTCGGCGTCTCCTGCAAAACCCAATCCGTTGCGTTGGCAGGCCACGAGATCGCGACCTTGTTGCCGCTAATTCTGACTCCGAGTTGAACTTCGGTCACGGGCTTGCACTCTTGCAACAGGTTAACCCCGGCATTGGGCCCGCACGGCCTGATCACAGCATACCGCACTCTTGTGAAAAAGACCTTGTCAGAAACGACAAATCTCGCAGCAGCTTGCGGCCCTTGGTTTACACCGAGGAATTTCATGTCAGGGATTTCCCAGTACGCCGTCCGCCATTGATCTGTGCCTTCAAGCGTCACAAAGAACGAATCCGGCGTAAATGCAAGCGTCGTCACACCGCCTCTCTCAGTCTGGTAAACCTCGGGCTTGAATCTGGCTCCCACAAGCGCGGGATCATCGTAGTACGTCACGCAAATGGCCAGGTGAGCCGGCGGTTGCGAACTCGGCCCCAGCGCCTCATCACGAATGGCGAAGTTCAGGTACTGATGCGCAAAGCCCGGCGAACCATCGTCGCGGGCAGGCCGCACGGCCATCCGCCGATCTCCCACCGGTCCGGCTTCTGCGACAATCATCTCTTGATCGCCGCCGCTCGACCCCACGTCAAGCCCGTTGCGAACATCCTTGCCAAGATCAAGCTCGGCATAGTTGCCGTACAGGTCCGTGCAAATGTTTGGATCCTCGTAACATGACGCGAGCGGGTCCTGGCCCGCCAGCGGGTGCGTCCCAACGCGCATTACCGCCATTTCAATCCGCGATACAAAAACCTGTCCGCCTTCGGAAACGAACCGCGGCCCGCCGGTCAAAGCGCCGACATTGACCCCCTTCAAGTTCACTGCCGGTATTGTCCAGGAACGCCTGATCCACTGCCCGGTCCCGGCCATCACGTGCCGTTTGTCAGCCGGATAAAAACCCATGCCTCCGACGTCATCTGTTGCATATGCTTCGGGGCCGAACTTTACGTTCCATCCTGCAAACTCCGGGTCATCGTAAAAATCAACGCACACCTTCATTGCACGCGGATCATTGCATGGCTTGCCAAGGTAATTGTCGGTAATCCCAAAGTTCAGATACAACCCCAACGGGCGAACCGCACGCCGCTTGTCATTAGCCGGCCCCACGTTGTCCTGGTACTCCACCGTCTGATCGCCGTCGTTCAAAACCACAAGATGATTGGAAGTCCCAGCGGCGATGTCTGTCCCAACAAGGTTTGTTTCTGGCTCGGGATCGCACGTCTCGGGCGGGAAGAATTTGTTGATGTCCTCCGGCTCCCCGAAAGCCCCCTGCTCCCCAAACGCAACCACACGCACAATCAACCCCGGCACGCCTTCGAACCTGATCGTCCCCCCATTCACCCCACCGGCCTGATAACCACCCTGCGCATTTGCAGGAATTGACCCGACGTACCGGCTCCCATCCGAAGGGCGTATCCCGTTCACGATTCGGAACAACACCCAGTTCCATTTCTTGTTCTTGGCCTCGACCGGAATCTGGCCGCCCACAGGCCAATTCAGTTCCGGCAGCACGCCTGTAAGAAAAACAAAATTGCGCGGCTGCCCTTGTGCATTGAACAACGCCTCATTGCCGTACACTTGCACAAGAATGTCGATCGTCTCGTCATCCGCCCATTCCTCGAACATGCTGTCAGCAATGTTCAGGTAACTGCCCGTGACTTTCTTGCACTGATATCCGGCCATGGTCGTGTCTTCAGTAACCTGATCCCCTCCGGTCAAAATCCGGAGTGAATCTGACCATGATCCTGAACCGCCAGGCGGCCACAGAGAACCATCAGTCACAACATAGTGTACAACCTTGTTCGGGTCCACCGTTGCCGGCCAATCGGCCGGATCAAACGGTCCTGTCGCCGCCACGATCTGCGCGGTAACAAATGTCGAAATACCGAAGACCAGCAATTGAAGATTTGTTTTCATGGGCGTGGAATCTTTGCTATCGTTGCCTCTGGCTTACAGAAACAAAACAGTATGTCAAGCAATATCTCACCCCGGAGATTTTTGTCTCGGTGCCGCAAAATCCTTGCCGCCCGCGCAAATCGTCCCACTGACGCTCCCAATGTGACCCCTCGGCCAGTCTATTCCCGAGCGCTGGCCGCAGTCGTCGCCACGACAACAATCCTGTACTTCAATCCTGCACACTGCGATCAATCCAGCCCCGAACTCATCAACCCACCAATCGGACCTTATACGAACCCAAAACCGCAGGATTTTTCATCCTCGACTTCATTCGGCGCAACTGATCGGGTTGTGTTCACCCCGTATTTCTATTGGTATGATGTCTATACCTCAGCCCACATAATCAACTCCGACGGCAGCGACGCTCTCACCGACCACCCGCCAACCCTTGCCGATTTCTCCTACAAGTCTGTCCAATGGCACAAAACGCAACTGCTCGACATGATCGACGCCGGCATCGATGTCCTTCTGCCGGTGTATTGGGGCGAACCTTCGCAGCGCCGACTCGGCCAGCCAATCTCCGCCCAACCATGGAGTTTCTCAGGCATCCCACCCCTCGTCCAAGCCCGAGATACACTTCTTGCTGAAGGCAAAAACCCACCCGCCATCGGCATGTTCTACGATACCTCCACGCTCCAATACAACGCCGCAGGCCGCAGAATCGATCTCACAACGCCATACGGCCAACAGTGGTTCTATGAATCAATCCGCGATTTCTTTTCCCTCGTGCCAGCACGGCACTGGGCGATGATCGATGGCCACCCAGTCATTTTTCTTTATTCTTCGGCGTTCGCCGCAAACCACGACCAAACATGCATCGATTTCCTTCGCGCTGCTTTTGCCAAAGACTTTGCCGGGCGCACACCGTTCGTCGTTCGCGAAATCTCATGGCAGGTGCAGGCCGATGATGTCTATGCGTGGGGCGGCGCACTCGGCCTCAAAAATCCCGGACTCGCTTCGCTCGGCCCGGGCTACGACCACTCGGCCGTTCCCGGACGTGAACCACTAAAAGTGGACCGCGAAGACGGCGCCTTCTTCGAACGCAACTGGATAAGGTTCCTCCGCCGCCCATACCCACGCGTCATGATCGAAACATGGAACGAATACCACGAAGGCACCGACGTCGCCGCCTCACGCGAATACGGCCGGCAATACATCGAGCTGAACCGCAAATACGCCGATATGTTCAAAGCAGGCCTCCGCCCACCGCGCCCGCGTGGACCTTATTCCGACTTCAAATCCGTTCACGTGCTCCTCAAACAAACAAACGCCGAGCACGGACTCGTCCAATTCGATCACGCCGATGGTGTCACCGCCCCTGACAGCATCGACAGCTCCGATTGCCGCGTCATGGTCAAAACACAACACCCCGGTCGTTACATCTATTTCCGCATCGACGACTCTTTCAAGTGGGCTGACACGATGCTCGTCGAGGTTAACGTGGAGTATTATGACGCCGGCTCGGGCTATTTCCGAATCGAGTTCGATGGGAGCGACACCAACGCCCCCTTCCAAGGTGCATACACAGCAAGCAGTTCAACCACCACATTGAAAAACAGCCGGCACTGGCTCAACGCCACGTTCAAACTCACCGGCGCCAGGTTTCTCAATTCGCAAAATGGCGGCGCCGATTTCCGCATCGCTATCAACGCCGACAGCTTCGCCGTTCGCCGTGTAACGGTTACAAGGCAAGGCCTCCCGGATGAAGCAGGCGCCGTCCTCCACGGCCTCCAACAAGACTTCGCCCAGCCCGCATCGTCTTGGATCGCTGTGGACGCGCTGCCCAACACATTCCATCAAGCCAATAACATGCTCGTCGCAAAAACCGCGCCTTCCGGATTCCCCAGATTCATCCTCGCTCTGCCAGATTCAAACGCCGAGGTGTCGGAAATCCTCGCAAGACTCCGCATCGCCCATTTTGCAGGCCAAAACCGCTCGCTCGGTGGAATCGGACTTGCACTGAGAACAAACGCAAACACCGGCCTGATCCTCCAATTCCACTCCGGCCAGTCATCTCAACACATGCTCAAATGGCAGTACGCCCAGACTTCCACCGGCCCAACCGCAGATTACCCATGGCAAACAAATCTCTGGTTCTGGCTCCGTATCCGACACCAAACCAACAGTCTTACCCTCTACCCCGACCTCCATGCCAGAATCTGGCTTGCAGACGGCGAAACACCCGAGCCAACAGCTTGGACCACATGGTGGGATTATTATCCGCAATTCCCACACCAAAAAGGTTGCCCCGGAATCGTGGCCGGCATTGACTCCACCGCCGCCATTGAGTGCGACTTCTTCCTCGCAAAAGGCGATCAACTTCCGGAAATCACTGTTCGCCTTCCCCCCCTGAAATCGGCCCGGCCCGGGTTTACCGCTGTTGCTCGCTCCCCATCCGCAGGCATACAACTGCTCTTAACCGGAACGCCGCTATCAGAATACGTCCTCGAGACAACAACCAATTTTGCCAAGTGGTCGCCTGTCGCGCTTCTCACAGACAAATCCGGCCGCGCCAGTTTTGCCGACAAAACCGCATTGTCTCTGCCGTACCAATTCTACCGCGCCCGTTCCGTCGAATAACGCCCACACGGCTTCCACGGATTGATGCTTTCGGTTTGGTCCATCAGTGTCATCGGTGCAATCTGCGATTCCAACCTGCATGTTTCATACCCAAAGCAACCTCCGACGCGCGTGTCTTACAGGTGCCTTCAAAAAATTGCAAAAGATGCGCAACTGGAAACCCGCACCGCACGAAACAAACAGCGAAATGCTCTCCAGCCCGTTAGAACCAGCCCTTCTTGAATCCGGCTGCCTCTGGCAGTCCACACCCAACCCCGGAGAAGCAGCATCTTTGTAGCAAGCCGACGCCCAACAAGCTCACAAGCCTTGTAGCCAGCATATTTCGTAGCCTGAATACTGTCTGAAGCCAATGCCTGTTCAGAAGGCTACATTGTTATATTGAAAAATCATTCTTCTTTGCGAAGATTCTCACGCCGCGAGTTTGCTCAGTTTCCCTGTATCTGTTTCTTTGGCAGCAAGTAAGGCGCTCCCAACAGCACGATCTTTGGAGGTGAGTCGGATAAAGTGCCAGGCACTTTGTCGCGTCACGAAAAGCCCAGTGAGAGGGGCGTGCTCGAAAGGGCACAAAACTCTCAATCGGAACTCTGTGGGTAACCAATCCCACC
>JARYMD010000294.1 GCA_029907285.1 Verrucomicrobiota bacterium
GCAACCAGACAGAATGTTCCGCCAAAGCCGCTTACGATCCTGTTCGGATTATCTTCTTTCAGGTTCGGGTACAATGCCCCGAGCCCAATCGCAAGCGCATTCAGCGTGAATGTCATCACGACCGCCGACAGGCCGAGATCGGCAAGTTTTTCAACTTCGAGTTTGAGCATCCAGCCGGACAGCAACATCAGCCCGACCGTTACGCAAAGCGACACCGCCGTGCTCAACGCGAACTTTGTGATGATGACCTGCGGCAGGCCAATCGGCGCCATCCCAACAATCCAGACCCGCTTTCCTTCAAGCGAGAACTGGGGATAAACGAACCGGGTCGTTACCGTGGCCAGATTGAGAGCGCAAGCGCACAAGTTGAGATAAGACACAACATGGCTCCAGAACGGGCTTGTGAGTTGGGCGCCAAAGTGCCGCAGGTTCAAAATGTACACTGCAAGCAGGCCAAAAAGCACAACCGTCTGCCCCCATTGCGCCGTGTCACGCCAGAACACGCGCATGTCTTTTACGATGAGAGCCCGCTTGTCCGGCTTCAGCCATGGGATTGCGCTGATCATCCGGTCAACCGGCCCGTGTTCTCGTGCATCAACCGCGCGGCGTTTCCGCCATGTCCGGTACCATTTCCATCGTCCAAGTGCGCTGCCCCGGCTCTGAACAATCGAAGCTGCATTGTAGAATGCAGTGCCAGTCAGTGTAAGTGCCAGAGTGCCGAGGAAAAATGCGTTGCTTGCCATGACCAATGCGTAAAAAGCCGCATCTCCAAGCGCGCCTTCAGCCCACTGTTGAATGCCAGCCGCAACCCAGTAGCTCGGCAGGAACGGGAACAAAGCGAATCGCGTTTTGCCCAGCAAACGATCCAGCACAACCAGAACACGCGTTTCGAGTTCTTCGTCGGTGACACCGACCGGCTTCAGCCACACAGCGCCGAACGCGATCAGCATTGCTGCTGTGGCCAGAAGACCGATCTGGAAGCTGCGCCTGTCCAAAAACCGCGCCAACAAAAGCGCGCACCACGCGCCCCCGGATGCAGGAATTGCTATCGCCAGCAATATCAGCAACAGCGTCGCCGGGTAAAAATGCCACGGCACCTGCTGCGTCAGGCCATATGCCGCCACCATCGGCGCAACAAGAAACAAGAATGCCCACGACGCCAGAATTGCGCTCTCAATGAATTTCCATTGAAAGATCGTCTGGACTGGAACGGGCAGCGGAAGCAGAAACAACGTCTCACGGTTCTTGAACAAACTCGTGTAGCTTACGATCATGTTGCTCAACAGCAACAGAATGAACAGGAAGGCAAATAACAGAAACATCATCCGCTCGATCAACACATGGCCAAGGCCCGGAAATGACCCCGCAAATTTGAGTCCCTTGTAGAAGAGAACGAACGCCAAAGCTGCGTACCCGGCCAGAAACATCGCAATCACAGCCCTCAGCAGCCACGATTGCTGCCGCACCGAAAGCAAACGGCGCCATGCCTGAAGAAGGTTCACCTTCACCAACAGCCAAAGCATGCCGGTATTTGATGTCGAGGCACAGTTCACGCGCAGAGTCCCATCTTACAACCCCGCCTTTTGTGCAACGCCTTGCACGTCAGCCGCGGATTCCCGGGCCGTCAAAGCAAGAAACGTCTGTTCAAGTGCACCGTCGGTGCCGCTCTGCCGTCGAAGGTCATCCCTTGTGCCCACGGCTATCAATCGGCCCTCGTGCATAATGCCAATTCGATCCGCCATTTCCTCAGCAACGCTCAACTGATGTGTCGAGATGAAAACTGTCGTCCCCGCCCGGGACCGTTCTTTCAAAATGTCCTTCAGAACCCGCGCGTGCTGCGGGTCTATTCCCACCATCGGCTCGTCAAGAACGAACACCGACGGCTCGTGGAGCAACGCCGAGACAATGGCGACCTTCTGTCTTGTTCCATGCGAAAGCGATTCGATGGGGTTGCCCAGATACGGATCGAGGCTGAAACGGGCCGATAACTCGCGGGCAATGCGCTCGAGTCGTGCGCTTTCCATGAGAAAAAGCTGGCCTATGAACCTGAAAAACTCCCACGGCGTGAGTTTGTCGTACAAAAACGGAAAGTCCGGCACGTAGGCCAACTGGCGCCGAGCCTCCAATGGCTGCTGCACGACGTCATGCCCGCTCACGCGCACCGAACCTGACGTTGGTTTCATCAGGCCGGCGATCATTTTGATCGTGGTTGTTTTGCCTGCCGCGTTTGGACCCAGCAAAGCAAAAAACTCTCCCCTTGGGACCGTCAAAGTCACATTGTTGACAGCAACAAGGTCGCCGAACTTTTTCACAAGGTTGATCAGCTCAATCATCGTTCGATTCAGCGAATGCTCGAGAGCTTCGAGAACGCCTCATTCACAAGCAGCACGTCGCCCGGCAGTTCAAGACGCAAAATTTCGCCGACGCGGCTCACGTGGACAACCGCATGGAACTTGTCAAAAAGGCGGGCCTGCAGCCTGTAAACGCGCACCCGGGCGTTTCCAGCTTCCAACCAATCGTTTCGCGCCTCCCAATTCAACCCCAGATCGAGTTTCGCAATCGACTTCAGGTCGCCCGATGGCATTGCAGGCAGGCCGGAAAGCAAAAGGCCCCCAAACGGCAATCCCAAACCACCCAGCAACTTGTCCGGCTTTGAAAGGTCGCTGAACGTGAACGTCCGTTCCCATGCGGATTCATCGTCGCGCCGTGCGACGGTGATTGTCTGAGCAGCCGCATCGGCTTTGACATCGATTGTGAGCGGACGCGCGTACAGCCTCAGACTCATGTTGCGCCATGCCTTGTTGCTGCCAAATTCGGAATGCCATGTGACCCGCAGCCTTGGCTGATTGGTGTTGATCAGAATGTTGCCTTCAAGGTCAAGGGTGTACCCTGTGATTCTTTCGACGCGGCCCTCGATTGATTCGATGTCCGGGTTCTGTTGGTTCTGGTTCCCGGCTTCGGTGATATTCGCCCACCATCGGCAGTAACCAAGGCGCCGGCCACGCTGGTACACTTCAAGTGAAGAGTCATCGGGCGCAGTCAGAATCCGAGTCCAAACAAGGTCCGGCGGCACAGGACTCCCGCTCTTGCCTTGCCGGCCGCTCATTTCCGCGCGCCACAGCAGAATGTTCATCGTCACCCAAAACAGGATGACCACCGAGAAGTACAGGCGCCTTGTCATCAGGTCAAAGACTCAGCGTCATTTGCCAGCAGTTCAGCCACCTTTTGTTGAATCGCCGGCGCGCGTACCAAAGTCTCCCCAACCAGAATAGCATCCGCACCGGCGCGCTTGACGCGTTCGACATCGGCGCGCGTCTTGATGCCGCTCTCGGAGACCAGCAGAATGTCATTCTTTGCCGCGCTGGACTTGATCGCACGGGCAAGGCGTTCGGTGACCGCAACGTCAACTTTGAATGTGCGAAGGTCACGATTGTTGATCCCGATGAGCCTTGCGCCGCAACCAAGGGCACGTTCGAGATCGTGTTCGTCGTGCACCTCGACAAGGACGGCCAATCCGGCCGACACTGCAAGGCTGTGCAGCCGACCCAGCTCCGCGTCCCCAAGAATCGCCGCTATCAAGAGAATCGCGTCCGCACCACACTGGATCGATTCGAGAATCTGTCGTTCGTCTATGATGAAATCTTTGCGGAGTAACGGGAGCGGGACGGACCTTCTGACGTTTCTCAGGTCCTCAAGCGACCCTTTGAAGAACCGCTGGTCTGTCAATACCGAGATGCATGCTGCACCCGCCGAATGATACTCTCTTGCGAGCGCCAGGGGATCAAAGTCGTCTCGAATAATGCCCGCCGACGGCGACGCGCGTTTCACTTCGGCAATGAGAGCAACTCCCTCAGGCCTGAACCTCGCTACCGCGCCGGCGAAGTCGCGTTGGTCCCCCCGGCTTTTCATGGCGGATTGAAGAATCTCGGGACTGATGTCAGCAACCGGCAGGCGCGCTGCCTCGGTCCGTTTGTGTTGAACGATTTCGTCAAGGATGGTCACAGACAAAACACGGGCTTGTACGAGCCGGTTTGTTATTCCTCATCGGCTTCGTCTTTGATTCCGGGCTGGCGTTTGGTCGGGCACCCGGCTTTCAGCCAGCCATTGACAAACATGTCGAGGTTCCCATCAAGGACAGAATCCGTATCGCCGGTTTGGATTCCAGTACGAAGGTCCTTGACCATGCGATAGGGCTGCAGCACGTAACTCCGAATCTGGTTGCCCCATCCGATGCTCCCTTTTTCCCCGTAAAACCGTTCCATCTCGGCGCGTTGTTGGTCCTCGCGCAACGCGTAGAGTTTTGCAAGGAGCAACTTCATTGCGGCAGCCCGGTTCTGATGTTGCGATCTCTGGCTCTGGCTGGCGGCAACGATCCCCGTCGGCAGATGCGTGATTCGCACCGCCGTTTCCACCTTGTTGACGTTTTGCCCGCCCTTGCCACTTGAACGGTAGGTGTCGATTTTCAATTCGTTCGGCGGAACCACGATGTCGGTTCCCTCCTCAATCTCGGCGATCACGTCCACGCTCGCGAAGCTCGTGTGGCGCCGCCTGTTCGCATCAAACGGCGATATCCGCACCAGTCGGTGAACACCGCGTTCGGCCTTGCAGAATCCGTACGCGTTCTCACCGGTAATCATCAAGGTTGCACTCTTGATGCCGGCGACTTCACCGGGCACCATGTCGCTTATCTCGACCTGCCAATTGTGCGATTCGCACCACCGCTGATACATGCGCAACAGCATGTTTGCCCAGTCGCACGATTCTGTTCCGCCCGCGCCGGCGTTTATGCTCAGGATGCAGTTGCGCTTGTCATGAGGCCCGTTGAGCAAGGTCCGAAGTTCCAATGCGTCAACGTCCTGTGCGAATCTCACAACGTCGCGTTCGAGTTCTTTTCCAAGCTCGATTTGGGCGGCTTCAGGCTCGGATTCCCCCAGCTCAATCATGACGCGCAAATCGTCGAGCCGTTTCTCAGCCTCCAGCAGCGGTTCGAGCCGACGCCGGATTCCGCCAGCCTCGTCAATCAAAGCTTGAGCTTGCTCGCGGCTGTCCCAGAAGTTCGGCCGTGACATTTCCTCCTCGATTTTTGCCAGCCGTTGTTGTTGAGCTGGCACGTCAAAGAAACCTCCGCAACGCTGACAGCTTGCGCCCGATCTCAGCCACTCTAAGTTTGATGTCGTCCATCATAGGCACGTTATGCTATACCAAACAGCCCGGTCACGCCAGCTTTTTGAGCCCGGGCGGCACTTCCGACCAAACCCGGCTATGGCAGAGAGATCAAGGAGTGCAATAGAGTGCCAGGCACTCTGTTTGCAGTGTGGGCGGAGCGCCTGCCCTGTCTTGCGCAAGATTTCATCAACGGTAGGGCGCGCCGTCCCCGGCGCCCCGCCACTGCGACAGACAGCTTTTCGTTTCCGTGCAGACGCGAAACTCTGGCAGCGATCGATTGTCCCGCACTTTGGGCGACGCTGCGCCCGCGGCCGTTAGAGTCCCGCCTTCGGGCGGACTTGAAAGAAGCACGCATTGAACAGTGACACTTTGTACGTTGCACGTTGAGCGTTGAACGTTGTACGTTCCCAAACAGACAGCCAATCCGGTCAACTGGAAGGAACGCTCAACGTCCAACAGCGAAGCGGTCAACACCGCAGCGTTTAATGGCGCAGGCGCCGGGCCACTGCCCGCCGGGCAACTTTGGTTCCGGCTGCGCCGGGCTGCATTGTCATATTGAAGAATTATTCATATT
>JARYMD010000295.1 GCA_029907285.1 Verrucomicrobiota bacterium
AGGCGCCGGGCGCATCGGGTGTGAATGCGGCGTGGCGGGCTGATTCGGTTGTTCAGGATGTGCGGATAGAAGAGCGGTTTGTCATTGGTAATGCAAAGATCAAATGGCAGGCGAACAAAGGGCAGGTGCTGCCGATCATTCATGCGCCTGGCGTGATCACTCGGATTGCATTTCCTGCAGATGCCGGGAGATTGGTGCAGCTTGCGACTGAACCGCGGCCGACGCAGGGTTTGCTTGCTGAAAAAGCGGGGTTGATCGAGGTCGATCTGCATTACAATGTGCGGGTTGTTGACCGTGATGGCGAACGCGGCTTTGCGATGCCTGTTGAGCCCGGCCTTGTCAACCAGGTCACTGTGACCGTGGTTGGCCAGGATGTGGATGTGCAGTCACCCCACGCGGTGTCTGTGGCACGGAAGGAGACCGCGCCATCGACGAACACCGTTGCGACGCTCGTGCTTGCACCCGCAAGCGACTCGTGGATCGGGTGGAAACCGCGTGCACGCGACACGCGACGTGAAGCTGTCGTGTTTTATGCTGAAATGAGCCAGCTCTACGTGCCGACCGCCGGGGTGATCGAAGGGCGCCACAGTGTCAGTGTTCGGCCCGCGCAGGGTGAGGTGTCGGAACTGACATTCAATGTTCCTGAGGGGATCACGATAAGCGACGTGGAAATGCCTTCGATGGCGGTTTGGCGGTTTGATCCTACGGAGCGCCTGTTGCGGGTGGCACTCAGCCCGGCGCAATCGCGGCCGATGACACTTCTTATCAGGTCACAAATTGCGAGCGGCGCGCTCCCGTTCGAGCAAAAGGCCGGGCTGATTTCGGTTAACAAGGCAGCCGGGCAGGTTGGGCTTGTGGGTGTGGCGACCGGCCAGGAAGTTCAACTCGACGACGTTGTTGCGACGGGTCTGTCACCGATCAACCTCGAGGATTTTCCGGGGGGATTGCTGGACACGCTGCGGGCGCAGATACCGGGTTTGACTTTGCGCCGCGCGTTTAGGCATTCGGAATCGGCCGGGGCGGTTGTTGTGAAGGCGTCAGCGGTTGCCGCGGATGTCAGAGTTGAATCTCAACAAACACTGTCGCTGGCCGAGGACCGCACACTGTTGGCTGTTACACTTGAGGCGCAGATAACCCGGGCCGGGATATTCAAGCTCGGCTTTGAACTGCCAACCGGGATGGATGTGGAGTCCATCAGCGGCCAGGCAATGAGTCACTGGACAGAGATCAAGTCCGATTCTGGACGGCTTGTGACGTTGCATCTCAAGAGCCGGACCGAGGGCAAACATTCGTTCGCGATAAGCCTTGTGGGCCCGGGAGTGCGGTCGGCCAGCAACTGGGTTGTTCCTCGGATCATTTTGAACGAGGCTGAAAAACAGCGCGGCCAACTCGTATTGGTTCCCGAGCAGGGTTTGCGCCTCCAAGTGACCACAAGGGAAGGCGTGACTCAAATAGACCCTGTCACGGTGGGTGTGCGGCAAAAGGGCGTGCTCGCCTTTCGGCTGCTGGAGCGGGACTGGCGGCTTGCTCTTGCTCTTGAACGTGTCGATGCATGGATACAGGTCACAAGCCTTCAGCATTTCACGATAAGCGACGCTCAAGTCCGTGTGGACGCCAACATGCAGTATGAAATTGAGAACACCGGGTTGAAGAGCCTCCTTGTGCGGCTTCCAGCGAATGCGGACAGCGTGCGGTTCCGGGGCGACCAGGTTTCAGACTTTGTCCAGCGCGACCCGGGGACGAACACGATGTGGCGCGATTGGGAAATCAAGCTGCACCGGCGCGTGATTGGCAAGTACATGATGCAGGTCAGCTACCGAATTCCGGTTCCTGAATCATCGGGTGAACTGACGTTGTCGGGCATCGAAGCGCAGGACGTCAACCTTCAGCGCGGGTTTGTGACGGTTCAGACTGCGGGGCGGTTGCAGATTCACGTCGGTTTGCTGCCGCCGGCGCTCCAGTCGGCCGAGTGGCAATCGATCCCGCGCGTTCTCCGGCAGGGCATTGCTGCCTCGGCAGCCAACTACACCTACCGGGTTGTCGATCCCGCGTTCAGTCTGCCGGTCAAACTGGTCAGACACGAAGCAGCGCGGCTTCTCCCGGCGCGCGTGCAGAGCCTTGCTTTGACCTCGGCTTTGTCGGATGACGGTCTGATGCTTACGCAGGTGACACTGCAGCTTGTGCCAGGCGACAAGCGGTTGCTCCGCGTCGCGCTGCCGGAGCAGGCGCGGTTCTGGTTCGCGTTCGTGAACCAGAACAGCGTGTGGCCGTGGCGCGAGACAAACCATGTGCTGATCCCGTTGCAGGAACACTCGAAGATCGGTGAAAACACGACGGTCGAGTTCTTCTATACGAGCCGCGTTGGCCGTGGCAGGCCTGGGTCCCTGGATTTGCGGCTGGCGGGGCCGAAGCTTGATTTGCCGCTGGAGAACATTACGTGGCGCGTGTTCCTGAGCGAGAAATGGAAAGTGACGCATTGGACCGGGACTCTTCAATTGCAGAGCGATCAGGCGATGCCGGCGCCGGTTGCCCTCGATCTCAATTCCTACATTCAGAATGAATTTGCGATGCAAATGCAAAAGACACGCGAAGCCGAGAAGTACCTTAACACGGCAAATCAGTTGCTCGAAAGGGGCGATCCCGAGCAGGCGCGGCGCAGTCTCCAGGCGGCGTTTGGCTTGTCGCAGCACGACAGCGCCTTCAATGAAGATGCGCGTGTGCAGTTGCACAACCTGAAGATGCAGCAGGCTTTGGTGGGCCTCAATGTCGGCCAGGCCAAACTCGCAGGCGAGACAGGCGCGGTTTCGGCCATTCCGCGCGCGTTGCGCGAGGGCAAAACCATCTACACACAGGAAGAGGCAAAACAGTTGATCGACAGAAACACTGCCGACGACAATGCCATCCAAATGAAACTGGCTGAGCGCATAATTCAGCAGCAGGAAGCCGCATTGCCGAGTCCGGCTGCAATCCGGGCGACAATCCCCGAGCAGGGCAGGGTGCTGACATTTGTCAGGCCGTTGGAAGTGGACCCGTGGGCTGATCTTGGTGTGCGGCTGCGCGCGATTGCTGTTCAGCCGGCACCGGCGATGTGGCGGTTTGCGTGTTTGGTGTTGGTTCTGATAGTTGTTGCCGGGTGCATACGTTTTCGGCGGGGCCTCGTTTCGACACGGCCGGCTTCGTCGGATGTTTCCTGACTCGGAAACCTCACCGGTTCACCGGCCATGCATGGCCAAGGCTTCATGCCGGTGACATTTCCGGGCCAGGGGGCTGGTTTTATTGTTGTTGTTTGCATGGGCGAGCGCGTTGGTGCGTGACGAGCGTTATGGCAAGGGTTAGTGTGTTGCGGTGTGATTGCAATGCGTGCCATCCTCTGTACGATTCTCTTGAGCGCAGGATGCGTTGCCGTCTCGGCGGATGAAGCCCAAGCCCGGTGGTCGTGGCAGGAACCACATGCAAAAGTATTGCCGACCGGTGATCTCGAATGGGCGCCGAAACCGTTCGAGTTCAACCCCGGGGAATCAACGCGTTACATCGACTTTGAATCTGGCAGTGATGAGAACGACGGCCTCTCGAAGCTGAAGCCATGGAAACATCATCCGTGGGACCCGAACGCCGCTGGCCAGGCGAAAAGCTGTCGTGGCGCTCATACTTACGTGTTCAAGCAGGGCACCGTTTATCGCGGCGACCTCGAAGCCAACGAGTCCGGCACACGGACGAATCCCATCGTGTTGACGTGTGACCCGTCATGGGGCACGGGGTCGGCCGTGATTTGCGGTTCAGAACAGGTAACCGGCTGGAAGAAAGGGGCCGACAATCCGCTCATTCCGGAGCCTGAGAAGGTTTGGTACACGGACATCGATTGGGCGCCCCGCAACGTCTGGATGATAGGGAAAGACGGCGTCGTGACGCGCATCGCGCTCGCCCGCACGCCAAACTGGAAGATCAGTGACCCCGACGACATCAAGAGCGAGTGGTGGACGTGGAAGAACCCGGACAAACCATTCGACAATTACACCACCATCAACGGCCAACGGCGGCATGTGGCGTTCGACAAGGAACACATCAACACCAATTATCCCCAGGACTTTTACGTGGGCGCCATTGTCTGGACCACCAAGGGTTGGGTGATGGGCAGTCCGTTCCAGGCCAAGGTCATTGCTGCAGACAGGGAAAAAGGATCACTCACGTTTGCCGGCCAATGGGGCGGCGAACCCACCTACAAGATCATCCGCGGCTGCCAGTATTACCTCGAAGACAAATCATATTACCTCGATAGTCCGGGCGAGTTCTGGTTCGACAGGAAAGGCAATGGCGGGCGTCTTTACATTCGTTTGCCGGGCGACCAGGACCCGAACACGGTGCGGATCGAAGTTGCCAGGCGCATTCGGATGATCGACAGCCGGGGCATGAGCCACGTGCATATCCGCGGGCTTGCCTTTCGGTTTCCGAACATTTATTGGAACCTGACTGCTGCGCCGTACTGGGTGTCCCGGGAAAGCATAGATTCCGAACCCGGTTGCGTTCGCCTGCTTGGCAGCGGCACAAATATCACTGTGTCGCATTGCACCTTCGAGCACGTGCACAAAGGCATCCGTTTCAAAGCCGTTGGCGCGCAGGACGCCATCGACGAAGTTGCGATCGAGGACAATGTGTTTTCGGATGCCGACTCCGGTGGGGTGGAACTGGCAGACGGGACAATTTACTCGGATGTCACAGGTCCCATGGGCCGCCTGTACGGCGTGCGGGTGATGCGAAACAGGTTCGATCACATTGGAATCCGACCGGACCTGTTCGGCCAGGGCACGGCCCTCGCGGTAAGCTACGCTGAGACCGCAGAGGTGGCGGGAAACATTTTCCACAGGGTCTGCGCGCAGGGAATTGACGTGCACGGCGCCAAACAAAACCGCGCTGCCACGCACCGGCCGTTCACTCGGATTCTCATTCACCACAACAAAGCAGTTGATACCCTGCTGAACAACGACGACTTTGGCGGGATTGAGACGTGGCAGGGTGGCCCGGCATACGTGTACGACAACATCTCGGGCAATCCCGGCGGTTACCGGAACTGGGACCACGTGCTCAGTCCCGACACTGAAGACCGTTTCGGGCACGCTTACTATCTGGACGGCGCTTTCAAAAACTACTACTTCAACAACATTGCATGGGGCAAATCCAAGGGCCCCGCGGGCAAGCTTGCCAACACATCCGCTTTCCAGGAAATCATCAGTTTCGACAACACGTTCTTCAACAACACCGTGTTCAACTTCGTGCGCGGCTCGCGCAGGCAGGAACCTCAAGCCGGGCGGGTGAAGTTCATTGGCAACATCTGGCAAAGCATGGGGCTGAGCGTGTTTCGAGATGCAGACCCGGCCCGAACGCCTCCCGCTGGTAACGATGCCGATTCAGGCCGTCCGCGAGTCAAGTTCGCAATTGAAACCGACGCTTACGCGCGCAACGTTTTTTACGACATTGGAGTGGGCGAGGGCTTTGCCGTGTTCGAACCGTCGGGCCGTTGGTACAAGTCACTCGAACAATTCCGGGAGGCTTTGGCGAAATATCAACCACTGGCTGCTGAAGTGGGTGTGATGGCAGACCAACCGCCGCTGCTCGATGCCGCCGCTCAAGTAAGCCGAGATAGATTTCGCTGCCTGGTGACCTGCAGCAATAGCGGTGACGATAAACGCTGTTCCTGAGACTGCGTCTCCACCAGCGAAAACGCCGGGGACA
>JARYMD010000296.1 GCA_029907285.1 Verrucomicrobiota bacterium
AACATCCTATCTGTCGGCCCACTGAAATCAAAATCAAATCGGTTGCGCCTGCATTGCCGACGGTATAGTCTGGCCGCAGTTAACGAGGATTGCCTATGCCACGCAAATTGAGCGTCATTGCACCAGATTGGTGGGATTACACAACTCTCGACGACGAGATCATCCGGGACGCGGCGAGTTTGACGCCTGAAAAAATGCTCAGGCTCTCGCGTCCGGGTTTCAAGGTTGTCTTTTACGACACGTTGGAGGAATTCTACCTTGCCGAGGCACTCGAATACATCCGCGCATGGCAGCAATCCACTGAAGACAACCCGGTTGGCATCTGCGGTCCGATCGGTCCCACCGAGCAATTACCGCTTGTGGCGCGCATCATCAACGAACTCAATTTGAACGTCCGGTCAGCCCATTTCTGGGCTATGGACGAATGGGTGCTTGAAGGACGCGAAGTTCCCGTGACGCATCCGCTGTCATTCGAACGCGCCGATCGGGAGTTGTGTTTCAACCGCATCCGGCGCGAACTGCGAATGCCCGACGCAAACCTGCATTTCCCGAAAGCCGACACTGCCGAGTACCGCCGGTCATGGGATGCAGGGGTGCGATGTGTTGTGATGCAGGGCGGGCAGGGCGACGTCAAACATTGGGCGTTCAACGACCCGGTTCGGCGGCGCGGCAAGTACCGTGAAACGCCGCCGTCGCCGGAGGAATATCGGCGGTTGACTACGCGGATTGTTGATTTGCACCCGCTGACCGTTGCCCAGAACGCGCGCACCTCGGGCGGAGGCAACATCGCTCTCGTGCCTACTCAGGCGATAAGCGTTGGCCCGGTCGAAACATGGAAGGCCGAAAAGGTCTCAATCTGGCACGCCGGCAAACACGACAACCCGTTCGGTCAACGGCTTACCACCTTGATGATATCCAAGCGGATCGTGGACACTTCGGTTCCGATGTCGTTGCTTGCCGATCACCCGAACGTCCAATACAATTTCTATCGGTCGGGCATTGGCACCTGCGACGTCGAAATGCATTAGCAACGCTGCGCCGCAGGCCGGTTGATTGTTACGTCGCAAGAGCGGTCCACTGATTCTCCTTTGCCTGTCGGGCGGCAACCAGTGCCCCCTTGGCAACGAGTTCTTTGTGGTTAGGCCCCACGGTCAGCACCCGCGGTTTCTCGTATCCTTCCTCAACCAGAAGATGCTGAAGCTCGGAATCGAAATTCCGTATCAAGCTGCTGCCTCCGGTGAGGATGATGTTCTGGAGAACTTCACCGACGCTGTCCGAAGAGGCTTGGGCAATCACCGCCTTGACGCAGTCGAGGACGCGGACCAGCAGTTGCTGGCAGGCGTCGCCAATAATCACTGTCAGATCGAGCTTGCGCGGCTTTCCGCCAACCAACACGCCGACCTGAATCTGCGAATCGAGTTTGCCCACGTAGGAGTATTGCTCTTTGATCTCGCGCACCTTGGGAATGGAAATGTCAACGTCCGGATACGCAGACCGTATCGCAGAGTGAATGAGCACATCCACCATGTCGCCGGCAAACGCCATGCTGGTCTGATCCTCGCCTGTCGGGAAACAGCCTTGGACAAGACACACGTCGGTTGTGCCCGCGCCAATATCCACAAAAATGGAGTTCCGAACCGGGTCAACGTATGAAGGATCGGACAGCCGCGACTCGTCGCGGAACCCCAACGCCGCAAGAAACGGTTCCGGCACCAGCATCACCTTGTCGAAAAACCCGGTCAAAACCTGCATCAATTGGTCATGCGCCGCACGATCTGCGCTTGCGGGCAGGCCAACAACAGCGCGAACCTCAGCTCCGCTTGGCGCATTTATTACCTGGCGAATGTAACGAATGAAATCGTGTGTTGCGGCGCGGTCATTAACGATGCCATTAGCCAACGGCGACACCATGCGCAGATAAAGCCTGTTTTTCAAGGCTGCGTGACCGTACAACACCTTGGCGTTCCCCGGAAGCAGATTGTCGATCAGGCCCTCGCGAGCGTACCCAACAGCGGTCGGGATTATCTCGTTGACGACAAGTTCGGGTGAATTTGACCATGCGGCTTTGATGCAGGACGTGTTGGTGCCAAGGTCAAACCCAACCAACAGAATATCGCCTCTCTGCGGTTTTGGGCCGCTTTCCGCGGGTGCCGGAGCTGTGGTTTTGCGCTGTGTTTCCCGCGCTGTTCCATCCGTGAAAGGTGCAACGTAAGTTGTACGCATAATTTACTTTCGCTGAATCTGCGGAAGCCTGGTCGAGGCCGGCGTCAACTCAGATTCGGCTTGCGAGCAAGTCTGCCTGTTGCGGTTCAAAAAGCAAGCGCTGTTAATAGCGGGCTGGAATGCGCGCATGTTGTCGCGTTCTTGCAGCCAGGAACGGCCGTGCGCCTGCCAATGCGTTGGACAAGCAAACGCCCCGGAGCGCGGCCGTCCCCGGCCGCATCAGCCCGACGACCGATCGTACACGAGCTTCGTTCACACGAATCCGGCGCCCGAAAAGTTTGCGGTTTGTAGGCGGCCAAAATGGCCGCGCTCCCGCAGCGCGTTGGAAGAAAGCAACGGCACCGGGAGCGCGGCCGTCCCCGGCCGCATCAATCCGAAGACCGATCCGTACACGAGCTTCGTTCACACGAATCCTGCGCCCGAAAATCCACCGGCTGGGTGCGGCGAAGAATCGCCGCGCTCCTTACGCCAGCGGGTGTGTTCGAACGGCCAACGGGAAGGGCACGCGTTGCTTGGTCAATGCCGCCTGATAGACTCCCATAACCATTTCAACCACCCATGCGCCGCTCTTGCCGCTGCACACAGGTTCACGGTTCTCAGCGATCGCCTCGAGCCAGTCAGTGACGGGACTCGCCACTCGCGGTTCAACACACTTCAACACGGTCGGAGAAAGCGGATGCCATGTGTTGGGTCGGCCTTTGAAAATGCTTTCGAGACCGTGCCCGTAATCGAATCTGCCCGTGTGTCCAATCACAGCAGCGCGCAGAGGGTCTGCCCCGGCCCGCACCTTGTCGAAAACAAGCGCCGACCCGAGGATGGCTGCGCGTGCAGAAACAGAAATAAAGGTGCGCCGTTTCATGCGGTTCATTCGCATGAAATCATCAGTGCATTCGGTTACGGGCACGGCCGGACTGTGGCGGGCTCGTCGGCGTGTGCTGCATTTCGGCTGGAATACATGTCAAACCAGCATCTTGAATGTTAGAGTCAAACTTTGGCGAGGCGGATAAGACATTGAGGCCGGCCAGCGCCTGTTGTGCATTCCGGCATCGAACGGATAGTTGAGCTGAGATTCAGCCTCGCCGGTGTTCACCTGCGTTTTGGCTGTTTGGCCGGCTGCTTTTTGGTTTTGGTTCCGGTTGTGCGGTCGGCTTGTTCCTGCCTTCGGGCCTCGTCTTCGCGCATTTCCTTTTGCATTTCGCGGACCCCGGGCAGGCGCTGGGTTTCTTCGTCGGCGAGCCTGGCGGCTTCTTCCGGGCTGGAGAGGACAATTGGCCTGAGCATGACAACCAGCTCACTGCGTTTTGCGTCGCGGGACGTGCTGCGGAACAGCGCGCCCATGACAGGGATATCCTTGAGCAAAGGAATGCCCGATTTTGACCGGCTCTTCTGGGTTCTTACGTAACCGCCGAGGATGACTGTATCACCGCTTCGGACAGACACGGTTGTTGAAGTTGAACGGCTTGTTGTGTTTGGCGCTTTGCCGGCATTTGGCATTTCGGTGAAACCTGTGACCTCGCTGATGGTTTGATCGATTTCCATCACAACGAGGCCGTCGGGTGTGATGTACGGGGTGACATTCAAGACCGTGCTGACGTCGGCGAATTGGACCATGGCATAATTGTAGCCGTAAACCCCGCTGTAACCCGGGTAGCTGCCGACGTAAGGGATTTGCTCGCTCACGTCGAACGACGCCGTCATGGCGTGGCTCGTTTGCACTCTGGGTGTGGCAAGAACATGGCCGCGGCTTGTGGATGCGATTGCTTTGACTGCAAAGGAAAGGTCGCCCTTGTACTGCCCCCAGTAATTGAAGCCGTCCGGCAGCGCCCCGGAAATGTTGGTGAAACTGGAGAGCAATCCGGCGCCGCCATTGTTGGCGGCCATCGAAGTCAGGTCGCCGGTCTTTTGCTGGTTCAACAAAGCGCTCACGCCAAGGCTGTAGTTGTCATTAAGCTCGACGTCCATGATTATTGCCTCGATCAACACCTGGGCCATCAGACGATCAACCTTGTCAAGGATGTTCGTGATCATCGCCATGTCTTCCTTGGTTGCATACACAATGAGCGAATTTGACCGTTGATCCGGAACGATTCGGGCGTCCTTGAGCAATTGAACCTCGCCGGGCTGCGTGCCCATGCGGCTTACGATTTGCTGCAAGCGCTGGCTGAACGTGGTTGTGCCGCCACCGACAGGCGTTGTTGCGGCAGCCTGGGGAGTGTACACGCCGGGTTGACGATAAGTGCCAGACCCCGGGTAGGTGCCATAACCCCCGTACCCGGTTCCGTAGGGTGTCCCGTATCTGGTGCCTGTGCGGCCAGTAGTGCTGCGTGTGGTCGTGCCGGTTCTGCGCACGCCGGTGACACCGGTTTGCGCGGCGCCTGCGCCCGCGGCTCCAACCACTCCTCCGCCACCGCCGACGATAAGGCTGCTCATTGTCGAATAGACATCTTCAACCTTGCCGTATTTGATCGGAATAACTTCGAGCTTGTATTCGCTCTCGACCTCGACATCGACTCTTTCGAGTATCTCGGTCATTCGTTTGATGTTCGCCGGGTAATCTCTCAGGACGAGCGTCATGGTGCTGTCGATTGGCACAACGCCGTTTGGCATTTTGGCAAACCCAGTGAGCAGTTGGGCAACTTCTGACGGCAAAGCGTGCTTGAGTGAAACCACCTTGGTCACAAACTGACCTGCCTCAGGCATGTCTTTTGGGTCCACGCTTGAAAAAGCCGCGCCTTCCTGCAGCGCTTGCTGGCTGGGAACGGCGCTGACAAACTTGTCGCCCACGTTGATCATGGTGATTCCGTTCAAGGCGAGGACTGCGTCCAGCGCCTGAATGGCTTCTTCGCGTGTTAGTTCCTGTTCGTTTCGGAAAGTGATTGACGCGGCGGGCAATGACGTGGGCCGCAGGATGCTGCGGCCAGTCAACAGAGCGTAGTAGTTCAGAACCTGCTCGATGGGTGCAACCTGGAGGTTGATCACGTGTTCGGGGATTTTCCCTGCAGGAGTCAACGTCATCGTGTTTGTTCCCGCGGTCATTACGGCAAGGTTCGTTTGACCTTGCTGAACCACGCCTGCAACTGCTGCGGGACCCGGCGCAGGTTGAGTTGCGGCAGTCGGTGGTTGCCCTGCAATTGCCGGGGATTGTCCCGTTGGAACGGCAGCAGCCGATGTTGCCGGAACAGTGGTCGTGGCCGGGCTTGTGGCCGGGACAACATTCACAGTGGGTTCCGTCGTCGTCCGGGGCGTGACCACGTTTGTGGTGCCAGCGGCGGCGGTGACTGATCTGCCGAGCATTGACCTTGCCGCCCTGTTGGTCGTGAGCGATCGCAACAATTCGATTCGGTTAGTGGAGGATTGGCCAAAGGACGGCGGCGGGGGCGGCACTGGAATCGCGGGCGGCGCGCTTGACGGCTGGGGCGATTCCGAACCGGATTGATTTGGCGGTTGATCCTGCGGTGCGCTCGCGGGCGGAACAGGCG
>JARYMD010000297.1 GCA_029907285.1 Verrucomicrobiota bacterium
GTCTGTCTGAACACGCTCGCTGGCTACGCGCTCCGGATATGTCAGCGCATACTGGATTGGCAGGCACATGTCCGGCGTCGAAAGCTGCGCAAGAATCGAGCCGTCGATGAACTCGACCATCGAATGAATGACGCTTTGCGGGTGCACAACGACGTTGACCCTGTCAATTTCAATGTCAAACAGCCAGCGCGCTTCGATCATTTCCAGTCCCTTGTTGAACAGGGTTGCCGAATCGATTGTGATCTTGGTTCCCATCACCCACGAGGGGTGTTTCAACGCCTGCTCCAATGTGATGGACGCGAATTCCTCTTTCGGAAGTTGACGGAATGGGCCGCCGGATGCTGTCAGCCACAAACGCCTCACCGAGCCCGGCGGTCTGCCATCAAGGCACTGGAAAATCGCCGAATGTTCACTGTCAACCGCAAGCACCCGCACCCCGTACTTTCGCGCTTCTGCCATCACAATTTCGCCGGCCATGACAAGAATCTCTTTTGATGCGATGGCGATGTCTTTTCCGGCGCGGATCGCAGCGAGTGCCGGCTGCAGCCCGGCCGTCCCAACAATTGCAATCAGCACTATGTCTGCCGAAGGCAACGTCGCCAGCCGGACCAAACCTTCCGTCCCCGCGTAAACGCGCGGTGTTGTGCCAACAATATTCCGCACTTCGGCAGCCCGCTCGGGGTCGGCCAGCGAAACCGCTTCGGGCTGGAACTTTCTGATCTGCCTGAGCAACAGCTCCGCATTATTGCCAGCGGCAAGGCCGACAAGCCTGATTTGATCGGGCAAATCTTCGGCCACTTTGGTTGTGCTGGTGCCGATTGACCCCGTGCTGCCGAGGAGAACGACGTTCTTCATGGAACAAGCCCCAGCCTATCACGCGGCGCTCAATGCGTCAAAATGTGACGCAAATAAAGGTACATGATCGGCGCGTTGAACAGCAGACTGTCCAGCAAATCCAGCACGCCCCCTATGCCGGGGATGTACCTTCCAGAATCCTTTATGCCGGCTTCACGTTTGAACAGCGATTCAATCAGGTCCCCAACCACAGCCGCGGCCCCCAGCAACACGCCCAAGACCGTCGCGTGCAACCAGTTCATCCCCGTCAACCGGTCACCCGCAAATGCATAAAACCCCAGGCTCGCCAAGAGCGATGCGGCGACAGCGCCGAAAACGCCTTCCCATGTTTTTCCCGGGCTCACGCGAGGTATCAGCTTGTGCCTCCCGATCAGCGAGCCCACCACGTACGCCCCGGTATCGCTGAATTTCGTCAGAGCGATAAAGTAAATCAGGTAAAACTTCCCGTCTGCTCGCGGGAAAAAATTGATCTTCTGAACGAAATTGAGCAGCCATGGCACATACATCAGCCCGAGCAAAGTCGTTGAAATCGCAACCAGCCCGGTTGCCGTTTGCTTCGAGACAAACTGCCGGACACAGAGCCCCAGAACAAACAATATCAGGAATCCCGTTTCGAAATCGTTTGCTTTTGCAGGCAGGTTTTGCTGCCCGAACACTCCCGAGAGGTAGAGGTATGTGCATGCCATCAGCAGCAGTCCGCCAAATATCCCAAGCCGCTTGAAGCATGCCAAACCACGCAGCTCGACCATGCGGTAAAACTCGAGCAAGCCCACACCCGCAAACCCCAGAATCATCGTCAGAAAACAGCAGCCTGAAAAAAGTTTGTTTGGTGAGAACAATGCCCCGATCACCAGCGACCAGAGCACAATGAAACTCGCAAGCCGACGAAAAAACACAGCCGCTTTCGTGCGCGGCACTGCGACGTCTTCCGATGGGGCATTCGATTCGGCCATCCCCAGCCAATTACCGTTTCTTGGAAAACCTGTCCAGTCCGGGTTTGAATTGAAATTCTCAAGCCGACCCTGCGGATCACGGTATCGAACGCTCAACGTACAACGCTCAACGTACAACGCTCAACGTACAACGTACAACGCACAAAGGGGCTGCTGCACAACGAATGCTCAATTCAAGGGCCGCCTAAAGGCAGGACTCTAACGGCCGCGGGCATGACGTCGCCCAAAGTGCAGGACAACCGATCGCTGTTGGAGTTCCGCGTTTACGCCGAATTGAAAAGCTGTCTGGCATAGGTCCGGCGCGCCAGGCACGGCGCGCCCTCCCTGTATGCAATGGTTCATGCACGGTAGGGCTCGCTGTCCCAGCGAGCCGGAGTCAGGGTGTGTGCTGAGACATGCGGCGCGCCGAGGGCGCAACATCGCCAGATGCGCAAACGGCTCGTGCGGACATTACCGGCCGCGTTCATTCTCGGCGTCGGCAGCGCCAACTCTGATTGCTTCTTGAACTGGGCACACGCGGCCGGGTTGGCGGGGATAATGTACGGTCAGGTCTGCGGAGGTTTTTTCACCGGATCGAGCACGACTATCAGAAACGTTGCTATCGGCCCAAGAAACAAAGAGACAAACCACCAAAGCAGCCCGCTGCGCCCTTTGGCCTGGGCCAAGCAGGCGTTTATTAGTGAGAGCGTGAACCAGCCCACGGCGTACTCCGGGGTTGGACCGGCCATCTGGATTGCAGCAAGTGTATTCATGGCTTTAATCAAGAGTGTCATGCTGTTGTACTCCAAATGCGATTACAATGTGCGCAGCTTCCTGTAGTGAATTGAGTGCCGCACCTTGCCCGTGACACCATATCAACCTTGATTCCAAAGCCCGGCTCGCGGTAAATACCGCGCAATATGAACTCCGGCGGCAAGGTGCGGCTGGGACTGCTGGGAGCAGCGCGAATCGCCCCGGCAGCGCTGATTCGCCCTGCGCGAAAAATCCCAGAGGCGTGTGTACTGGCCATTGCGGCAAGAGACCCTGACCGCGCCCGGGCATTTGCGCGGCGCCATGGCGTGCCTCGAGTGCATGAATCTTATGAGCATCTCATTCAGGATGCGGAGCTGGACGCGGTTTACATTCCTCTCCCAAACAGTTTGCACTGCGAATGGTCGATCCGCGCTTTGAGAGCCGGGAAACACGTCCTGTGCGAGAAGCCCATGGCATCGAATGCCGACGAAGCGCAGCAGATGGCAACGGCGGCAGCAGAAACACGACGCGTTTTGGCCGAGGCATTTCACTATCGGCATCATCCGCTCGCCTCCAGACTCAAAGCCATCGTGGACAGCGGTGAGCTTGGCAAGGTGCGCCACATCGAAGCGCATTTTTGTGTCCCCTTGATTCTCCCCGGCGACATCCGTTACCGATACGACCTCGCTGGCGGCGCGACGATGGACCTCGGATGTTACACCATAAACCTTTTGCGATACCTCGCCGGGGCTGAACCACGCGTGCTCGAGGCGCACGCGCGGCTTTCGTCACCACAGGTTGACCGGTACATGCGCGCCGAGCTCGAATTCCCAGATGGATGCACCGGACGATTTGTTTGTTCATTGTTCTCGGTCGTGCTTCTGCGCACGCGTGCGGTCGTTCGAGGCACTGAGGGCGAACTGCGCGTTGTCGGTCCGTTTCATCCCCAGTTGTACAACCGAATCACCGTGCGGCGGGGGGATGCAGTCCGCCACGAACGCGTCCCGGGCGAAGCCACTTTCACCTATCAACTGCAGGCGTTCGTTGATGCGGTCAGAGGGCGGCGGCCGATGATAACAAGCCCCGAGGATGCGATTGCAAACATGCGTGTTATCGACGCAGTTTACGAGCGCGCAGGGCTCAAGAGGCGTGGAACGTAGCCAGCATATTTCCCGGCCCGGCGCAGCCGGAACCAAAGTTGCCTGGCGGGCATAGACTCGGTGCCTGCGCACCTTGACCAGCGCCCTCTGCCACGCCGGGCCGCGAAATATCCGCTGCAACTCCGTCGCAGGGAAAAACACCCTGATCAAGTCCCCACCCGGCGCGCCGAGGACGGCGCGCCCTACCTTTCTTGGGACCTTGCGTCATGCAGGGTTCGCACTCGTGCCAGGGCAACCTTGGCAGCTTCGGATTCAGCTTCTTTCTTGCTTGAGCCCACGCCGCGACCCAGTTCGGCCCCATGGTGATAGACAGCGCACTCGAACCGTCTGGCGTGGTCGGGCCCGGTGACCTTTTCCAGCCTGTATTCGGGGGGTATGTGTGATTCCCGCTGGAGCAGTTCCTGCAGTTCGCCTTTTGGGTTGTCGTGTTCTGCGATTGAATTGATGGCTTCAATGGCGGCGCCCATGTGGCGAAGAACGAAACCACGGGCAGCTTCCCATCCGCCGTCGAGGTAAACAGCGCCCAGCACAGACTCGAACGCGTCAGCCAGAATTGAAGGCCGTTCTCGTCCTCCGAGGGATTCTTCGCCACGCCCAAGGATAAGGTGTGTGCCAAGGCCCATCGTGCGTGCCATGTGAGCGAGAAACCTTCGGTTTGCCAGTTTGCTTCGCGCCCGAGTCAGACCACCCTCACCGAGAGTTGGATGCCTCTCGTAGAGTTCGCGTGTCAGGATCAATTGCAACACGGCGTCGCCGAGGAACTCGAGTCTTTGATTATGCTGGGTGTGTTCTGCGCTTGCCGAGCATGCGCTTGGGTGCGTCAGGGCCAGGCGCAGCAGCTCAGGGTCCCGAAACGCATACCCAAGCAGTTCATGAATTGACGTTTCGGGCATTCTGGTCTTCCTCGTTTTCAACCTCCGGAGAATAAGCTTGATTGCTCGCACAGGCATCGACAGCCGGCTCCTCGACTTTGAGACTTGTATTATCAGGCAAGTTGGAAGCATCGGCGCCCGATGCGCCGGATGCACTGGCCGCGGGCTCGGACGGAACCTGACCATTTTCTAGCCTTGCCTGTTCACTATCCTGTTCCGAAGGCCCGTGTTCCAATAATCTTGCAACCTCCTGCTGCACCTCGCCGAGCTGGTCCAGTTTCAGTCCGGGGTCAACAATTGTAAACACCTCGCCGGTTTGGGCGTGCTCGTACAGGAGGACACGACGGCCGTTTTCAACAGCCTGACTCCGCGCCTTGAGAACGCGGCGGCGTTCGAGCATCACTGCCAGGATGAAACACGGGCCAATGTACCTCACCTGATTCAAATCCAAAAGCTTGCGCAGAAGTCCCTCAGCGGTTTCACGTTGGATCGGCTCGGCGGAAGGCGGAGGCGGCGGACTGTACGTGCTTACCCAATGCGAAACAAAGCCTTTTCGCTGAGTGCTGCCTTGTGAGTACTGGGCAGTCCAGCAAGCCTCACACACGTCAAGGCGATTGTATGCCTCCCGCTCTTCGAAGAGCAGAGTGTGCATTTGTTCTTTGCTCCTGAACGGCCTGCCGCAGTTTTGGCACTCGTGCGATCTTGCCTTGATGCTCCAGTCTATCATGTATTGGACAGAAAATGAGTATCGTCAAAGCCGCGTGCCGTGCAACAACGGAATTTGCCGTGGCATTGCAAAACCGGGGCTGAACGCTTGTCCCTGTTTCGCGACAGCAATGCGGCTGTTGTTGCGCCACGATTTTCAAAGGCGGTTCGGTTCGGGCCATTAGCCCGGAAACCTCACCGGCCAACCCCTCCTAACCCGGAAATCTCACCGGGCACCCCTTCGGATTCACCGGTGCCTTCACGCCGGTGAGATTTCCGGGCCCGCATATTTCGCAGCCCGGCGTAGCCGAAACCAAAGTCGCCTGACGGGCAACACCCCGGCTCTTGCCCCCGGACCTTCAACCACGCCGGGCTGGGAAATTTGCCCTGCGACTCAGTCGCAAGGAAGAGCACGCTGATCCCAG
>JARYMD010000298.1 GCA_029907285.1 Verrucomicrobiota bacterium
CCTGCCGCCAGTGGCAAGAATCCGTTGATGCCCGTGGTAAGCAGCGGTTCCTCAAAGTCCGACGGCAATGTGTCCATGTTTGAAGAAAGGAAGCCGGTTTTCTTTTCTGATTCTGACACTGTCGATTTGGTGGGCCGCAGCGCGCTCGATGATGTACGGGGAGCAGCAAGAGCCGAGGATGTTGTCCGGTCTGCCTTTAATCCGGTTGATGCGGCTGACACGCTTGGAGTCTTCAGGCGCGGCTTCAGCGACCGCGGTTCCGGGTCGGTTGGGCCGCGTGACGAGTTCCGGGCGTTGCTTGGACTTGAGAAAAGTGGTGCGGCGGTGCCCGGCAGGGAGTTGATCGGCGGGGCGGGTGATTTGGTTAATACAAAGCCCGACCTTACAAGGCAGGAGATCAATCCTGTCGCGCCACGTTCGAGCGCGGGTGTTGGGAGCGCGGAACTGCCTTCTTTTCAAGAAAACCCGCTTGCTGCTGCACAGCAGAATCCTTTGCGATTGCCCGGGTTGGACAATTTGCCGAGCAGGGCGTTTGGGTCGCCGGTCGCGGAATCTTCTCTTGCGCCGGTGATCGATCTGCCGAAGCGGACGATTTCACCGACCATTCTGCCTGTTCCCAAGAGGAGTTTTTAATCCGAAAAGACCTCACCTGTGCCCCTGCCATCCCTTTGCGTTCAGCGGGCTAATCTTGTGTCAGGCTCTGTTTCAGAGCAATTCGAACACAGATGCCAAACACAGCCTCTCACATTCGCTGCGCATTCATTTCGAGCGCACACGCAAAGTGGGCTGACTGCGCACCCCGGCTGACGCACGGTCATTATCACAAGATCAGACCTGGCAAAGCCGTGTCTTTGTTAGGATACACTTCCAGCTTCAATGTCCCCTTTTTTGTCCAATTGAACCCCTAACCTGCGCCCTGATCCGTCTGGCTTGATCAGACCAGTGGCATTGGGTTCGGCCAAAATATCGTGTCTGTCACTCTATTTGGGGGTAAAATCGCACAACACATTCCGCGGGTCAAACGGGCCGGGGTGGCAGCGAGGCGTCGTGGTGAAGTGGGGGCATTATTGGGGGAGTGTGTCACCGTTGCGCTACAGCACGCAGAGAATCCCATGGACGACAGCTCTCGAACCGGCAAATTGACGCAGGGCGGCGTAGCGGCAACCGAATGATCACGGCAAGACAAGGCCTGTTGTTGCAGGCTTGGCGCTCCGCCGCGCCGCGCTCGCCGGGGGGATTTCGTCACCATCGGCGGCGATAACTTGAGATGAGTGATTGAATTCTTTGAGACAGGAGCCTTGAAGGATCACACGACATGCGGTCCGTCGCGAGCCGGGGTTGGCTCATCGAATTTTGCGGGATCATTCGGCGCCGTCCCAGCAGTACGTGCACAGGCGGTCTTTGGGGAGGCCAATAGCGGCCACGAGATCAGGCAGCATTTGATACTGCAAGGTTGTCAGTGCGAGCCTGCGGCGGATGCGATCGACCATTTCTTTGAACTTGTCCGAGGCGGGGTCGAGATAATCGGGAGGAGGCGGGCAATCGCGGCCTTCGATTTCAGCAATGGCGCGGCGGCCTGCGAGGTCGAGTTCGGACCTTGAGCGTGAGAAATTGAGGAATTTGCAGCCGTAGATAAGGGGTGGGCAGGCGGGTCGCATATGTACCTCTTTGGCGCCGTAATCGTACAGGCGGCGGATGGTATCTTGGAGTTGTGTTCCGCGGACTATTGAATCTTCGCAAAAGAGGAGCCGTTTGCCCTGGATGAGTTCTCTGACAGGGATGAGCTTCATGCGTGCGATGAGATCGCGGACCTGTTGCTGTTGTGGCATGAAACTTCTTGGCCATGTGGGGGTGTATTTGACGAACGGGCGGCAGTAGGGGATTCCTCTTGCTGTTGCGTAGCCGAGAGCGTGGCTGGTGCCGGAATCAGGGATTCCGGCCACGGCATCCACATTGGCCGAGTCGCGTTTTGCAAGGGCAGCGCCGCAGCGGTAGCGAGCTGACTCGACGTTGACGCCCTCGTAGCTGGAGGCCGGGTAGCCGTAGTAAACCCAAAGAAAAGAGCAAATCTGGCAGCGGGCCGAGGGCATTATGACCTGTTCGATGCCTTCTGGTGTGAGGAAAACGGCTTCGCCCGGGCCGAGGTCGCGGACGGTCTCGTAACCAAGGTTCGGGAAAGCGCAGCTTTCCATTGCGGCTGCGTATCCGTGCGGGCCACGGCCTGTGACGACGGGTGTGCGCCCCAATCTGTCTCTTGCGGCGTAGAGTCCTTTTTGCGTGAGGAGGAGCATGGAACAGGACCCTTTGATTGCGTTTTGTGCGATGGAGATGCCCTCGGTGAAAGTGGCGCCCTGATTGATGTAGATGGCGACCAGTTCTGTTGGGTTTACGCCGCCGGCGCTCATTTCGGAGAAATGGGCGGACCTCAGGCTGAAAGCATGCTTGATGAGTTCAGGGGCATTATCGATGCGGCCGACGGTGACGATTGCGTAATTGCCGAGGTGTGAGCCGATGATGAGCGGTTGATCGTCGGTGTCGCTTATGACGCCGATGCCCATTCGGCCTTTGAGGCGGTGGACATCGTGTTCGAACTTGGACCTGAACTGGGCATTTGAGATGTCGTGGATGTATCTTGTGTGAGTTTGCCCGTCGTAAACAGCCATTCCGCCCCGGTGAGTGCCGAGGTGCGAATGATAGTCGGTCCCGTAGAACAGGTCGGACACGCAATCGTATTTGGAGACCACGCCGAAAAAGCCGCCCATAGACTCAAAAAGATGAATATGTTTGGTCTAGACGATAGCGAGGCTGCCGCGGGTCTCAAGCACTGATTTGTCCTGCTTTCGCCAAAGCAAACTGCGTTTGCATTTCATGGTTTGGCGAAAGTGAGGCAGTTTGATGCTGTTTCAGCGGCTTTGCCATTCAAGGATTTGGCGGTCGGCTCGGAGGCGGTTTTGGAGTGCGGGAATTGAGACCTGCTGGACTGTTGTATTGGCTTCTATTGCCAGGGCGGCTGCAGTTGCGGCTGACTGGCCCAGGACCATGAAGACCGGCTCCATGCGAATTGAGCCATAAGCGATGTGTGAAGCTGACAGGCAAACTGGGACAAGGAGGTTCTCGCAATGCCGGGCTTTGGGCACTATGGCGCGGTAGGAGATTGGATAAGGTTTCATTGGGGGTACCTGTACGTCGCCTTCGTTCTCAACGCGGCCATTCTTGACGATGCGCTGGCAATTGTGTGAGTCCATGTTATAGGCGGCGAGCCCGACCGAATCCTCGGCGGTGCGGTTGTAACGGCAGTTGTGTTCGGTCATGACGTAATCTGAGATCATGCGGCGCGCTTCGCGGACATAGAGTTGCGATGGCCATCCACCGGTTTCGACGAATTCGTCTTTGCAAGGCCCCCACTGTTGCATTTCGGCGCGGATGTTTTGGGGAACTCGCGGGTTGATGGCGAGGAAGTGGATGAACCCGCGGATGTAATTTTCATGCTGGCGGGCGATTCGTTCGCGATCTGTGAGGGAGGCGTTTGGGTAATCCCAGTTCATGCCGATGAAATCGGTCGAAAACGCGCCGTTGTTATTGATGTCGGTTTTGTGGTTTGGCATCCAGATCGGGTTCCAGAGCTGGTCGAGGGTGGGGCGTTTTCCTGCGGCGACGAGCGCTTCGAGGTATCGTGCGAGAAGTTCGTAATCTGACTCGCGGTAGTTTGGCGGGGGCACGAGTGGCAGGCGATTGGCTGCGTTTGTGGTGAAACATAGGCGGTAATTATATGCTTGAACGCGGCGGTCGCCTTGACCGGGGACACCGCCGTCGCCTGGCTGGATGAAAGGCAGGAGGCCGCTTTTGGGGTCACCCGGTTTGATGTAAGGGTCAACCGGGACGAGGAATTGATGTTTTGGTGTTTCGGCTCTGATTCCGTTGAGAGTTTCGCCATAGGCGGCATTTGCTTCACGTCCGACGTGGTATGGGACGCCTGCGGCGGCCATCAGATCGCCCTCGTAGGAGGCGTCGATGAAAACTCTGGCTCTGAAAACAGTGCCGGGTGTTGTTGTGATTTCTGCGATTTTGCGGCCGCGGCGTGAGATTTTTTGGAGAGGATGCCGGAGATAGACTGGCACGCGGGCTTCGGCGAGCATTTCATTGAATACGGCGCTTGCGACGCGCGGTTCGAACGTCCACATGGTTGCGTCAGCGGCGTCGAGGCTGGATGCCTGGACCTGGCCGCTGCGTTTTTTGGCAAAATACTCTGCACGCGTTTCGAACACCCACGCGCGGTCCGAGGTGTAGTGTTTGGCGATGCGTTGATAAAACTCGCGGGAGACACCGCCGATAGCGGCTTTATTGCCGATGTCGGTGGCGCCAAGGCCGCCGGTGGTGAGCCCGCCGATGTGAAAACCTTGTTCGACAATGACGACACTGTGGCCCATGCGCGAAGCTTGAACGGCAGCGGCGATGCCGCCGGAAGTGGCGCCGAACACACAGATGTCTGATTCGACGGTTTCGGAGTGCAGCGACGCGGCAAAGGCTATTGCTGCCAATGAGGAGGCAAGGGTGCCAAGCTGTTTGGTTTTGTGAATCATAAATGATCAAGATTTGCGTCGATGCGAGTTGAGTTTGCGCTGAGACCGTTTGATACAGCGCGGTTGCGGGGGGCATCGGTCTTATTGCGGCGGCTGGGCCGGTGTGGCGGGCTGGCGCATGGGCGCGAAGTTGCCCTCTTCGCAGCAGCGGACGAAGCCTTCTGTGGCGGACTTGAGGTCTTCCCAGCGAGCTCTGATGGCAGCGGCTTCCTGTTTTGAGATTGCGTTGTCGATTGCGGCCTTGGCTATGACAGCGAGGAGGTCGGCAAACTCTTGAACGACCAGGTTTGTTGCGGGGACGAGGCACTCAGGGTGCAGCCAGAGGCCTTTGGGATTCTTGATGAAGAAACCTCCGCTTTGCTCGCAAATCCACTGGGCAATTCGTGTGTCGCCTGTTGAGCGGATGAGGGCGGCGACGCGGTCCAACGGGTTGACGGTGCCGCTGCCGGTGTTTTCTGCGGGCTCGGCCCACTTGTAGATCAGGGAGAGTGAAAGTCCGAGGTCATCAGAGATTTTCTTCGGGTTCGAGCTGTCGTAAACTTGGCGGAGGAGTTCATGGGATTGCATGGGCAAGAGGATGCTGATTGTGCTGCGGGTTGGCAAGGGTGAAACTGTTTTGCGGTGGTGGAATATCAGTGCAAAAGGTTGTGGAATCTGCTAGTGGTTGGTGGAACATGATACGGGAGTTTGCAGAATGGTTTGAGGACCAACTTACCGGGCTGGGCCGGTACTCGCTTTTGTGTGCCGAGACCGGGCTTGCGATGGTGACGCAGCGTTTGTCGTTCAGCGATCTGCTGTATCAGTTGCATTTCATAGGGGTCAAGTCGCAGGCGGTTGTTGGTATCACCGGGGCGTTCACGGGGATGGTATTGTGCGCGCAGACGTTTTTCCAGTTTCACAAGGTCAAGATGGATACTGCGACGCTTGCGGTGGTGAGCGTGTCGATGGGAAGTGAACTTGGGCCGGTGTTGACGGGCCTGATGGTGGCCGGGCGCGTTGGCGCTGCAATGGCGGCGGAGCTGGGGACGATGCGTGTTACGGAGCAGATAGACGCGTTAAGGACATTGGCGACGCATCCGATTGATTACCTTGTGGTGCCGCGGGTATTGGCGACATTGC
>JARYMD010000299.1 GCA_029907285.1 Verrucomicrobiota bacterium
AGGAACGTCAGTAAAATCAAGCCTCCGGCCGCACTTGCCGGCCAAATTATTAGTTTAAGTATGAAATATCCGGGCTAGGGCTTTGCCCCAGGCTGGTATGAATCGGGCCTTTGGCCCTTCTAAACGCATGCGGACTGGCGACGGTGATCACAATGGAAGCTCTTGCTGCTGCCCCCGACTCCTGTCCCCTGTACCCCGTCTCCTGTCTCCTGTCGCGGGTCTATGGTCTATGGTCTATGGTCTCGATGATATGCCCACAGATTTCGGCATCGCCCACAGATTGGAATCCGTGGTCGATCGACCTCATCTTTCCCTGCTGCAGCTTCGCGGCCGGGAATGGCGCGGATGACACGGATGTGGGCGGTTTGTGCTGACGGGTTCGGCGAATCTGCTGTTTTTGAAGCGCGTGGCGGACAGCCTGGCAGGGCGTGCGTTTTATGCGGTGCTGCATCCGCTGAACCGGCGCGAACTGCTACGCAACCAGAACCACGAGGTCATCGAGATCCCTGTGGGGCAATTGCACGATCTTGAGGCCATGCGGCGGCATTTCTACCGAATCGGTGCAGTTCTGCTCGGCAAAGAACATGCCGTCAAAATCCGCGACAACCCTGATTGGCATCCGGGTTCACGGGCTTGAGCCATCAATGCAGTGTTTGTCTGCGCGAATCCTCCGGCCATCGGCAGATCAAGCTCGCTCCGTTCACTCGAAAAGCCTTCGGCGGCGGTGTTGAAAGGAAGACGTCGCACCATCGGCAGATTTGCTCTCGGGCATGCGGAAGAAGGCCATGTGCACAAGCCGTTCTTCATGGACAAGCGCCGAGCCGGCCATGCCCGGTTTCTGGTACCGGTAATCCGTGCCATAACCGATCGATCGAAACGATTTTTCCTGGCTGTCAAGAAGCTCGCCCAAGAACGCCTGAGCCGTTGCCGCCGATTTTGTGGCGTCAACCTGCTCCGTTTTGCGTTCGATGAGTGCATCGACAAGGTAGCTGCGAACAAGTTTCGGGTGGAGCTTTGCGTAGGCATCAGCGTGAGCGACTGCGTCAAAGCCGGCAACGTTGCCGTCGATGACCACTATGATGCCCGTTTGGCCCGCTACCGGCATGAATGCTTTCTCGCAAGCAGCCAGATCACCCGACAGTGCACGGAACACGTCCTGCATGGCGCCGGTGGCCGAGGTCACACCAGCGCGCCTTTGCAAGCGCTCGATTTCGTGCCAAACTTTCCCTTGGTCTGCCCGGAATTTTCCCTCGGCATCCAACGCATCTGAAACCGACCTTAGTTTCAGCATTCTGATTGTGCGCGACATGACCGTGTTCGACGCGGCGAATTCCGCAGAGGCGTAAGACCATCGGCCCTGCTCAACGCAACTGACCGGGATTATTGTCTCTGCCTTTTCCTTGAGCAGAATCGTCGTGTTGAGCACCCGGTTCTGCTTGGCGCCGATGAGTTCCTCACCATCGATAAGCAGGATGGGCCGGTCGCTCTGGCTGACGACCCTCAGCTCCGGCACCGAGCCGCTGTTGGAAACTTCGGTCACTATGATGCAACGTGCAGCAATGGCTTCACTCAGCGTCAGGTAGGGGGCCGGGCCCGCGTCCAACCCAAGCAACGGGAATACTGCGATGTTACGGTGGACTTGTGCCGGCCCAAGGGCCAGCCGAGCAACTGCACTGGCAACAACTGTATTCATGTTCACTCACTTCGCTTTTTCCCCGTCCCCCTCCTCCTGGCTTGGCGAGCCTCGCCAAAGCTGTCTCCAATCGTTTGCGTGCAACTCTACCAGATGGGGTATGACATGCGTTGACACCCCGACATAAAACGAAAAAAATACGGGGCACCTGTGTGAGAACGTTCAACGTGCAACGTTCAACGCTCAACGTGCAACATACAAAGTTTCACTGCACATCGAGTGCTGGTTTCAATTCCGCCTGAAGGCGGGACTCTAACGGCCGCGGGCTTTCCATCGCCCAAGGCGCAGGAGAGCCGATCGCTGTTAGAGTTCCGCGTTTACGCGGAACCACTGGCAGTTCATTGAACAGTGCTCATGCTCAGTTTCATGAGCCTGTTCCGCCTAAAGGTGGGACTACAAACCGCCGCGGGCGGTTGAAGCCATTGGCATGGCAACCCCGCGGACGCGTTCAACGGTATTACTGGTCGATGAATGCTCGTTCCAGAACCGGCTAACCCGTGAATCTCGCCGGAGAGAAGAGATGGCCGAATGAACGAGCTGGCTGGTAAAGTTTTCCGGGTTGCTGGGTTTGACAATGGACGGTTTTCCGGCCGAAATATGCGTGTTGGGCTAATTGGTGGTAAGCCATGGCAAAAGTTGTTGATCAGCTTTATTCGCGGCCGCCGCTGGAACGGATGATGCAGATTCATCAACGGATACAATCCGGCCGGTATCCAAACTGCAACCAACTGGCACGCGCTCTGGAGGTTTCAAGCCGGACAATCAAACGCGACATCGATTTCATGCGATGCCGTCTGGATCTTCCCATCGAGTACGACAGCCGCCGGTACGGTTACTACTACTCGAAAGAAGTCCGCCAGTTTCCGGGGGTGCGGATTACCGAGTCGGAGCTTTTTGCACTCTTGGTTGCCCACAAAGCGATTTCCAATTACCGCGGCACGCCGTTCGAACAACCGCTCGAGACGGCGTTCCGCAAACTTACCGCGCAACTCAGCCCGGACTCCGAGTACACATTTCACAATCTCGAGCAAGCGCTGTCGTTTCGCCCGTTGGGGCCTGAGACCACCGATCTCGAACTGTTCCAGCGCTTGCATCGGGCGATTCGAGAGAAACGGGTTCTGGAGTTCATGTACCGCAATCTCGGCGCAGGGCAGTCCCAGAAGAGGCTCGTGGAACCGTATCACGTGGCGTGTGTGGAAAACCGTTGGTACCTGTTCGGATTTGATCGGAAGCGGAAGGCAATGCGGACGTTTGCCCTGAGCCGGATGCATCGGGCAGCCCTGACCAAGCTGCGGTTCCAGCGCTCCAACGCGTTCAATGCTGACGAGTACCTGCGCGGGAGTTTCGGTGTTTTCAAGGGCGAGGCAGACTTCGAGGTGGTAATCGAGTTTGACCGTTGGGCCGCGGATTTGTTGCGCAGCCGCAGATGGCATCCGAGCCAGGAAGTGATCGAGTTTCCAAACGGCGGGTTGCGAATGCGGTTTCGCCTCAACAACATCGAAGAGATCGAAGGCTGGGTGTTGAGGTGGGGGGAACATGCAATGGTGATTCGACCGCAGGCGTTGGCCGACCGGGTACGGGCGGCGGCTGAAGCCGTGGCCAAACTCTACGAGTCGAAACCTCAACTCTGACCCGGGAATCTCACCGGATTGAACGTATGGGCATATTCTGGAGGGTGGCCGGTGAGATTCCCGGGTCAGGATTCAGTTGTTCAAGAACCTTTGCTGCAGGCCGGTCGGTTTTGCACGCTTTCGAGGTTTCTTGGCATTTCTGTGTCTCAAGGCTCCGGCCAGGGCCTGTTTTGGTGTAACGCTCCCGTACATCACCGAAAGGATGGCAGGAGTGAATCTATCTGTGCAAGCCCGAACAAAGCCCAGGAACACCCTGAACGCATCCGGGTCAACCTGGCCTTCAACAAGCGGATAGCAAACCCGAAAACTGATTTCCCCCAGGTCCATGTCCATTGAAAAGCTGCCTGCAGAAAGCTCGTTGTTGATTCGTGTCAGCAGCTCAGCGCAGCGGTTGCGCCGGCCTTTTGGGCATCGTATGGGTATCGAAGACATGACAAACCACATGTCGCGCTCCTCGCAAATAACAACGACGAAACCCCATTCGCCATTGTCACCAGCAGTGCGGGAGTACACTCGCAGATTGTCATCGCTCAACGTGAAGTCCAACTCGGCTTCCCTGAATATCTCCAAGACAGTTTCCATTGGCGTTTGCATGGCACATCCTCTTTTCAACATCTGTTTTGGTTTCCGAAAACCACGCTTCGGGTTCTCTGCGACCCCGGCGCAGCCCGCACTTCTGCTCACACCCGCGCCCTGATATCCCCCTGCCCGGCATCATGGCCAAGCTCATTTCATTTTGGTTGACTCTCGGTGTAGCAGAGAGGGTGTGACATCCGTTGACACTCCCGAAAAAATCTCCCCAAAAAACTTCTTGTCCGCAGGGCAGCCTGCCATGGCATCAGCAGTGGTTTTGAATGGCCGGCGCGAAGGATGATTGCCATCCGGCTACGGCTTCAGATATTCTGTGGACGTCCGAGTGAAAACAAATCTTCATGTGGAGCACAGTCATGATACCCAATAGCAATTCGATTGGTGAACGAAACACAGGTGCGAGGGCAAACAGCCGTCGCGAGTTTCTGGCGCAAGCCGGGCTGACACTTGCGGGGTCTGCGCTGGCAGGAGTGTCACTCCCGCACGTGCACGCGGCGGAAGATAACACAATCAGACTGGCATTGATAGGATGTGGCGGCCGTGGGACAGGCGCGGCGGCAAACGCGTTGGATGCGCCGGGCGGGCCGGTCAAATTGATTGCGATGGCGGACATATTCCGCGATCGGCTGGACAATTCCCTTCGCAATTTGCGTGAGAAATACGGCCAGCGCGTTGATGTGCCAACCGAGCGCCAATTCGTTGGATTTGATGCCTACAAGAAAGCCATAGATTGTCTTCGCCCGGGCGACGTTGCCTTGTTGACAACGCATGCGGCTTTTCGCGCAACGCATTTCGACTACGCGGTTGAAAAGGGCGTCAATGTGTTCATGGAAAAAACGTTCGCCCCTGACCCGGGCGGCGTAAAACGGATAATCCGCGCCGGCGAGATTGCCGATCAAAAGGGCCTCAAGGTCGCCTGCGGGTTGATGTGCCGTCATTCTTCGGCGCGACAGGCATTGATTGAGAAGATACGGGACGGCGCCATGGGCGACATCCAGTTGATTAGGGCATACAGGATGGACTCGGGTTATCGGATGGGACCGCTCAAGTTCCAGGGGAGCGAACTGCTCGCGCAGATCAGAATCCCATACGAGTTCTTCTGGGCGTCTTCAGGCATTTTCATCGAACTGATGATCCACCAGATCGATGAGTGTTGCTGGATCAAAGACGGCTGGCCGGTGACCGCCCACGGCGTCGGCGGACGCGGCCCGGACAGCACAGATTGCAGTCAGAACTTTGATACTTACTCGATCGAATACACATTTGCTGACGGGACCAAGGCGCTGGTTACTGGACGGTACATACCCAAATGTTACAATGATTTTGCCACCTTCTTGCATGGAACAAAATGCGCCGCCCAGTTCTCAGGCGATATCCACGCACCAACAGTGCAAATGTACAAAGATCAGCGCATCACACAGCAAAATGTCGCGTGGCGGCCTGAAAAAGAACAGGTTGACCCATGGCAGGCCGAATGGAATGACCTGATCGACGCCATTCGCAAAAACAAGCCGTACAACGAAACACGACGTGCCGCGTACTCGAATCTTGCTGCGATCATGGGCCGGGCAGCGGTGCACATGGGCAGGATTATCACGTGGGAAGAGGCAATGGCTTCCGATTTCAAGTTCTGCCCCGACGTGGACAGCTTGAATGAAAACAGTCCTGCACCCGTCAAGGCCGATGCTCAGGGGCGCTACCCAGCACCGGTTCCGGGCGTTTGGAAGGAAGTTTAGCCCGCATATTTCCCAGCCCG